>JAIVHI010000156.1 GCA_020201155.1 Loktanella sp.
CTATGCGATGAAGGTCCTCGTCACCGGCGGGTGTGGCTTCATCGGGCATCACCTCGTGCGCCGTCTGATCCGGGACGGCCACGCGGTCCGGGTGCTCGATAACGGATCGAGCGGCCCTTACGGCCAATTGATCCCTGGTGCGGTTCTGCAGCGCGGCGATGTGCGGGAGCCGGAGGAGTGTCACAAGGCCATGCAGGGCGTCGATCTGTGCGTGCATCTGGCTGCGATCGCCTCGGTCGCGGAATGCACGCGCGACTGGTCGGCGGCGACCACGACCAATCTCATGGGCACGGTGAACATCCTCGCGGCGGCGCGGGCGGCTGGCGGCGTGCCGGTGGTGCTGGCCTCGTCGGCGGCGGTTTACGGTGCCGGTGCGCCACCGCTCTCGGAGGACGCGCCGGTGGATCCGCTCAGCAATTACGGCATCGACAAGCTTGCCAGCGAGATGCAGGCGCGATTTGCGGGCGACATCGGGGGCGTTCCCGCTGCGATCCTGCGCTTTTTCAACGTCTACGGCCCGGGTCAGAGCCCGGTCTCGGGCTATTCCGGCGTGATCTCGTTGTTCCTCGACGCAGCACTCGCGGAGCGCGATCTGACCATCGAGGGCGACGGCACGCAGACGCGCGATTTTGTCTTCGTCGAGGATGTAGTCGACGCCATCCTCGCCGCATCACCGCACGCGTCGGCAACACCTCCGATCCTGAATGTCTGTCGCGGTCGGGCGGTGGCGATAAACGATCTTGCCCGGGCCATCCTGTCCCAGACAGGATCACGCGCGCGTATCGTGCACAGACCGCCGCGCCCCGGGGATATCCGTCATTCCCTTGGCGATCCGCACAGAGCGAAAACGCTTGTGGGTTTCTCCGCAGAAACCGACTTGTCGACAGGGCTCGACGCCTTGGTCAGGGACGTCCTTCGCGCGTCAGCCTGACGGAGATCCTCGAGTTTCGAAAACCTGATCAGAGCATTACAGCCTGATGATTTTTGCACAAGAGCGATGTGCTTCGTCATGTCGAGGCCGATTGATAAAAGCGTATTAATGCGAGCACCTTGAGATCATCCAATCAAACAGCTTTTGCCACGCCATCGCTCGATGTTGTTCGCCGTGCGCAATTCCCGGCTACCTGAGATCACACGCTAACGCGTCCGGGGTTGACTGCTCGCTGGCATGCGTTGCCGGCGCTTCCTCAAGTGATCGCGAGAGGTGAAGCCCAACCACACCCACAGCACTCTCATCATCAACAATGTCACGCTCTGCTGCTGGTTGGCTGCGAATGGATGATGCGGCTGCAGCGCACGTCCGCATCGGCGCGCGGCACTGCAGCGTGAAATCTCATCTGATTACGTCAAACCAGTGATTTTGCAAATCCCGCTTCCTGCGCATAGCCGCCGGTTGGTCTCCTCATGCTGCACGCGCAGCGAAAGTCCGCAAGGTCCGCACTTCTGCCGGTAGGGCGTGTATCAGCAAGCCGCACCGCCGCAAGTTTGCTCGGAGCCCATTTCAACGGCATCGTTACGTCGGCGTTCGGTGGTCTGAATAGGAGGATCGCCTCGGCATCAGCGGATGATCACCACAGCGATCACGGACAAGGTGATCAGCGCGATCCCCAAGCCTTCCCGAAAACTGATCCGTTCACCGAAAAACCACACCGAGGCAAATATCGAGAAGATCACCTCCACCTGACCGACAGCAAATACCATCGCCGCGTTCTCCAGCGTGAAGGCCGTAAACCAGCACAGGCTTCCTGCCATACCGGTCAAGCCCATCCAGACTGCAGTGCGTCGAGCCGCGATCACCCGTGCAACCTGTCCCGGCTCGCGCCATATCAGCCACAGCGAGAGCGCGGCAGCTTGCATCACCGTCACGACCGTCAGCGACAGACCTGCACGCAGCAGCGGATCGTCGCTCCCGATCGCCAGTGTGGCACCGCGATAAGCGACGGCCGACACGGCGAAGAACGCCCCCGAGGCCAGCCCCAGACCCACTGCTCTATTACCGAAACGCCGCCATCCGCGCCCCTCGAAGCCGGGGGTTTCCGACAGGATGAGAACGCCCACCAGCCCCAGTAGGATCGCTGCCACTCCGATCGCCGTTATCCGATCGTCAAGGATCAACAGGCCCACCAACGCCGTCTGGACCACCTCGGTTTTCTTCAGGGTTATGCCAATCGCAAAGTTCCGCTCTGCGAACAGAGCCACTACGCACCATGTCGCCAGAATCTGGGATAGCCCGCCAGCCACGGCGTAGCCCCAGAAGATCGTGGCATGTGCGGGTAATCCCGCGCCAACTATAGCGAGATAGGCGAGCGTGAGCGCCACGATGTCCTCCGAGGGGCTGGCACCTCGGGATCGTCGGGCAACAACGATGGTCCTACGCCAGTAGCAGTTGACGGCAGCTTCGTCCTGCCATGTTGCCGATCCGGCATCCATCAGCATGCTGCAGCGCCGCAAGGCAGGTAGGAGTCCTTGGTTCCAAATGCTGAGTGTTAGACAAATGTCTACTATAATGATTGCTACCGTTTTGAGTGTGGTTTTTGCGGCTTCAATCGAGGTGGTTCGAGCGTTCACTAAAAACGATTGTTTCTTGAACGCTTTGGGCTTTCTTGATAGCGAGATAAGAGTTCAAGGTTAATCAGTGAGTGATATTGACCATCAGTAGGAGCGCGGTGAATTGGTTAGGGCAACAATGCTTCGGAAAACACTTCGAAAGATGGGCTTAGTTACATTTGTTGCGCTGAGCGCTTCTGCTTGCACGGATCCCTATTATAGTCAAGAATTGGAAGAAATCGGGGCGAGCCCTGATTTGTCTGGCGTTTCTTCAAGCGACATATGTGATGCGGCTTCATATTTCACATACGATGCACCGTCCGGCGATCGCGAAAAAGCTAAACGGTTATTGGCAGAGGTTCTCAACCGTGGTGATATTTCACGGGAAGACTTTAACAACGCTTTGACCGGTGACGTTGAACTTGGAATGACTGACCTCGCTGCGACTTGTGCATGGGGTTTGCCAGACGAAGAGAAAGAATACTATATATCAGGCAATCGCAAATACACGCGTTGGACTTACAGATATGGTGAGTATGGGCTCGACAGAGACACGCTCGAATTTGTCAACGATAGAGTAATTTCTATAAGTGCAGGCGGCTGATGATCGAAGGTGCTTTATCTGTAATCTTAGGCCTGCTCGCGCTCTTTGTTGTGCTATGGTTATATATCCTACTGCCTGCGGGCATGGCAGAGCGAAGGAACCGCAGTCAATTAATCTGGGTGCTTATTAGCATTTTCGGCTCGCCCATTCTGGCCTGTCTGCTTTTGTTGGCTCTAGGGGAGACAGAATAATATCTGTGCCGAAGTCGTTCCAGAAACTACCCAGACCGTGTGAAAACTCAAACAGGATTCCCTGCTTGGGACGGTCGTGGTATTCTTGGCCATGGCACATATTCCAGGTGATGATCGGTCCCAGCTCCTGCTTTTGCCGGATTCTGTGGACGATTATGTGGGGCCGGACAACGTGGTTCGGTTCATCGATGCATTCGTTGACGAACTCGATCTGCAGGCCGCTGGCTTCGGACGGGTCCAGGCGAAAGCCACGGGTCGGCCGGGATACCATCCTGCTGATCTGTTGAAGCTTTATATCTACGGGTACCTGAACCGGGTGCGGTCCAGCCGCCGGTTGGAGACCGAGACGCGACGCAATATCGAAGTGATCTGGTTGCTCCGCCGCCTGAGGCCCGACTTCAAGACAATCGCGGATTTCCGACGCGACAACAGAACCGCGTTCCGCCAAGTGTTCCGGGACTTCGTAGCGTTGTGCCGGGAGCTCGATCTGTTCGGGCGTGAGCTGATCGCGGTCGACGGCACCCGGATCAAGGCGGTGAACAGCCGCGAGCGCAATTTCACCAAGGCCAAGCTGGCCAAAGCGATCGCGGAAAGCGATGAGCGTCTGACGCGGTATCTCGAGCAGCTCGATGAGGCTGACAAGAATGATGAGGACGCGCCGGAGGGCGGT
>JAIVHI010000157.1 GCA_020201155.1 Loktanella sp.
GCGTTGATCATCGCGGAATACCAATGTGACGTAACCTATCGCGGCCAGAAAGAGGCGCTGGCGGAGTTCCTTCCGCTCGATGCGATGAACTGGATCACCTGCGGCAATGCCCTGCAGTTGGACTGGCTGTCGATCTGCCCGCCTACCGGGACAGGTGTGAAGCACCATGCTGACGATCTCTTCATGTCGCCTGTGGATCAGGCAGAGATCGACTTCGAGAACGAGGGCGGCGAGACCTACATCTGCGGGAACCCGCCCTATTTGGGTTCGGTTCTGCAAAACATAGACCAAAAAGCAGATCTTAGTAGAATATTTTCTAAATATACAAAAGCATGGAAATCACTGGATTATGTCACGGGCTGGTTTATGAAAGCCGCCGAGTATGGGGAATACACCAAGTCTGCTGCAGCGTTTGTGTCCACTAATTCAATCTGTCAAGGCGAGCAAGTGCCTATCCTTTGGCCTCTTATTTTTAAAAAAGGCTATGAAATTGCATTTGCTCATACATCGTTTAAATGGAATAATCTAGCGAGCCATAATGCCGGCGTCACTGTAATAATCGTTAGCATTTCTAAGCACATTGGAAAGAGCCGCCAGCTTTTCTCTATTGACGACAATAGTGAGACACTTGAGAAGAGAGCAGAAAATATAAATGCATACTTAGTGCATGCCCCAAATGTTATAGTTAATTCGGTATCCACCTCAATTTCATCTTTATCAAAGATGATGCGCGGAAATATGCCGAACGATGGTGGTTTTCTGCTCCTTGATAAGGATGAAGCTGATGAGATTTTGGCGAAAGATGTTAGGAGTAAAAAATTTATCAGAAAATTCATTGGGGCCAAAGAGTTCATAAATGGCCTAAGTCGATTTTGTATATGGGTGGAGGATAAAAGCTTATCTGAAGCTATGGACATTGTCGTCCTTGCAGACAGAATTAATTCCGTTAGAGACAAGCGTAAATACGGCGGAAAACAAGCTAGAGATCACGCCAACAAACCACATCGATTTGTTTTTGCGCCGCACCAAGAGGGACTCGCGCTTGCCATACCTGCAATTACATCCGAAAATCGCGATTATCTACCTGTGGGAGTCGTGAACAGTGAAACTATCGTAGGAGCAAAATGTTACGTTTGTTATGATTCCCCGCTTTGGAATATGGCGCTGATTGCGTCGCGGCTACACTGGGTGTGGACTGGTGCATTATCAGCAAGATTAGAAATGCGCCTATCCTACGCTAACACTCTATGCTGGAACACCTTCCCCGTTCCAAAGTTGACCGAGAAGAACAAGGAAGACCTGACACATTGCGCCGAAGACATCCTTTTGGCCAGAGAGGCGCATTTCCCTGCTACGATCGCCGATCTCTACGACCCCGAGAAAATGCCCGAAAACCTCCGCGCCGCCCACGATCACAACGACGAGGTGCTGGAACGCATCTACATCGGTCGTCGCTTCCGCAACAACACCGAGCGGCTTGAAAAACTGTTCGAACTCTATACGAAGATGATCACGAAGGTGAGCGCATGAACGAGGATATAGACCCTTACAACGCCACGCAGAACGATTTGGAAGCGTTGTTCGTTAACAATCCAGACCTCGATTGCATTTCAGCTTACCTCGATCGCTTCAACCCAATCCGTGTGATGCGCATGCAGGCGATGGAGATACGTCATTCCGCCATACTTGCTTGGTTGCTGGATCCTACCGAAAACCATGGCTTCGATGACGAGTTCCTTAGGGCCTTTCTGGCTCAATCACTTGTCGGATCAAAGACGGCAGCGTTATCGGCACTGAAGGTCTCTCAGTCAGACCTGCGCGATGCCGAAATACAGCGCGAAAAGCGCAACATGGATATTTTCATTGTCTCACCATCTAGAGGATGGGCGTTCATCATCGAAAACAAGTTTCACAGCAAGCAAAGTGAGAGGCAGCTCTCTAAGTATCTAGAACGCGCGAAAAAAGACGCAACAGATGCTGGTCAGACCTTCGTGCATCAGGGTATTTTTCTTACGCTGCACGAGGAAGCAGCCAATGCAGATGCTGCAGATCAATATGTTTCATTGAGATATTCTGATGTCTGCGAAATCCTTGCTTCAGTCATGACAGCGAAAGAAGGGAGGATGGGGGCCGAGGTCAAACAATTTCTTGAGCATTATTTGGACATCATACGGGAAGCGACGGATATGAGCGACGATCAGAAGGCGATGGCAGACCTCGCACGACAGCTGTATCGATCCCACAAGAAGGCACTCGATTTCATTATGGAGCACGGCGTTTCCACCGAGTTCATGCTCGCAGCAGAAACTGTCTTCCATTGGGTGGTGAAGCCAGTAAGCCATGGATCGGCTGTAAAGATTGGTGGGCTGGCTTCCCTGTCATTTGCTGGCTTCAGCTGAACACCAAATCTGACGGCATTGGCGGTAGCCTCTTTCTATACGCTGAGGTGGGACCGCTAGTAGAGGCGGACGCTCGGACAGACCTAATCGAGGGGATCAAGAATTGCGCAAATGACGGTAACAAGCATCGGATAAAGTTTCGGGCTGACGCGACCAAGGCAGGCGCAAAGTATTCCAAATTCCTCAATCGCAATAACACCACGATCAAGGATGTCAGCGACGCAGAGGCCATCGCAGATGGAATGAAAAAGCTCATCAATGAGTTCAGTCCTGTCTTTGACGCTGTAGCAGACAGCTTACGAGAGTTCGCGCAACAGAGGGGCGATCAAGATGGCCGAAAAACGTAACGTCCCCTCCGTCTCCGTCCGCTATGCGCGCAACGGCAACTCGACCAGATCGAATGAGCTTGGTATGCGCGCGATGCAGGAGCGGGCCTATGAGAAACGGGGCGAGCAATATCTTCTGATAAAGTCGCCGCCCGCCTCTGGCAAATCCCGCGCGCTGATGTTCATCGCGCTCGACAAGCTGCACAATCAGGGCCTCAAGCAGGCGATCGTGGTTGTGCCGGAAAAATCCATCGGGGCGAGTTTTAACGACGAGCCGCTAAGCAAATATGGCTTCTGGGCGGATTGGACCGTGCTGCCGAAATGGAACCTGTGCAATTCGCCCGGCACCGATGGCGGCAAGGTGAAATCCGTGACCGCGTTCCTGGAAAGTGGCGATCAGGTGCTGGTCTGCACCCACGCCACGTTCCGCTTTGCCGTGGAAAAGCTCGGAGTCGAGGCATTCGATGGCCGGCTGATCGCCGTCGATGAGTTTCACCATGTGTCGGCCAGCGAAGACAGCATCCTCGGCAGGCAGCTCAACGAGTTCATCAGCCGCGACCGCGTCCATGTCGTGGCGATGACCGGCAGCTATTTCCGCGGCGATGCCGTGCCCATCCTGCTGCCCGAGAACGAGGCCCGGTTCGAGACCGTGACCTATACCTATTACGAGCAGTTGAACGGCTACCGATACCTCAAGACCCTCGATATCGGGTATTTTTTCTATTCCGGTTCTTACGCCGATGACATCCTTAAGGTGCTTGACCCGTCTGAGAAGACGATCCTGCATATCCCAAACGTGAACTCTCGCGAGAGCACCAAGGACAAGCACCGCGAGGTGGAGCATATCATCGACGCGCTTGGCGACTGGCAGCGCACCGATCCGGTGACCGGGTTCCAGCTCGTGAAGACGGCAGCAGGCCAGGTGTTGAAAATCGCCGATCTGGTGGATGACGAGGCGGTGAAACGCGACAAGGTCTCTACCGCGCTGAAAGATCCCGCGCAGAAGGACAACCGCGATCATGTGGAT
>JAIVHI010000158.1 GCA_020201155.1 Loktanella sp.
GCCCTATCGTGCAAAATTCTCAAAAGCGGCCACTCAGGCACAGCGCAGCGAAATCCCGCTTCCAGCCGCATAGTTGCCGTTCGTCCGGGGCAGGTCCTAAAAATGCCAGCCAGTTGCGAAGAGCGAAGAGCCGACTTATTCAAATGCAGCATTGCGAATGGATTTTTGAGAAAAACCAGCCGTTCAGCTCTGGGCGATTGTGCACGGGCCGCGAATTAAGACGACAAAGACACGCCAGATATCGGCTCATACTTCACGCGACAAGATCCGGTCGGCGGCGATCGCGGCAGAAGTGCGATTGTCGACGCCCATTTTCTGGAAGATCTGCTCGAGGTGTTTGTTAACGGTTCTGACACCTATGTCGAGGATAGCGCCGATATCGCGGTTGGTCTTGCCAAGGGTCAGCCAGTAGAGAACCTCGGCCTCGCGCGCCGTTATGTCAAAGCCCTCCTGCAGCATTGCGGTGTTGTTGCCGCTTTCCTGATACGACACCCTGACGAGGCGCTCTTGCCCGGCAGAGACGCCAAGGGACCTGAAGACCAGTCCGGCATGGGCGAGGTCCGATGTGGCCGAAACCGGCCGCGCAGCGCAGGCCGCAATCCACTGTCGCAACACCGCCCAGTCGAGACCATGGGCGCTGCGTTCGACAATATCCTTTGCCTTTTGCGTGCCCCACAGGATCTGCATCTCGGCGTCGAAGGCCAGCACCGCGCGGCCCACCGAATCGAGTGCGTCGCGCGCGCTCTGGATCAGTTTGTAATTGACGATATGGGTGGTCACGCGGGCCAGCATCTCGTCGAGGATGACGGGCTTGGTGATGTAATCCACCCCACCGGCGCGCAGGCCTTTTAGGATGTGCGGCTGGTCGCAAAGCCCGGTCATGAAAATGACCGGCGACAGCACCGCGCCCGGGCCGAACTTGAGAGCGCGGCAGGTCTCGAACCCGTCCATGCCCGGCATCACGGCATCCATCAGGATGACATCGGGGCTGACCCGGTGGGTCACGTCGATCGCCGATCTGCCATCGCGGGCCAGCAATACCGTCATCCCGTGGTTTTCAAGCGCGGTCGAGACCATGTTGAGCGAATCGGGATTGTCATCGACCACTAGCGCAATGCTGCGCGGACCGAGATCAGAGGCTTTCATGGTGCTCCTCCGCAAGAAGCGCCGTGATGGTGTCGAACTCGAACCGGTCCAGCCGGGCGGTCAGGCGGCGCATCAGGGCCGGGCAACAGCGACGGGTGGTTTCCAGTTGTGCCAAGTGTTTGCGCAGCGCGCTGGCATGGCCGATCCGGGCATGCTGCAACAACTCGGCGCGGTCGGTCGGGGACAGCGCCTGAAACGGACCTTCGGGATCGGGCGCCGGTTGGTCGAGGGTCAGGGTGATCTTGAGCAGCTCCGCGATCTGCAGAACCAGATCGTCAAGGTTGTAGGGCTTGGTGGTGAACGCGTCATGCAGGCTCAGCCCGTCGCGCGGGCCGGCCTGATCGGTGGCGTGGCCGGAGATCATGATGATCGGAATCGAGCGCTGCGGCCCCTCGCGCAGTTCCCTGGCCAGCGACCAGCCGTCGCGCTCCGGCATGTCGATATCGAGCAGCAGGATATCTGGCACGGCATCTTCCATCAGAAGCCGCGCTGCATCCGCCGAGGTAACGGTGACAACGAAGAATCCGATCTGGCTTAGATAATTGTCGGCCAGCGCCAGGTGATTGAGATCGTCATCCACCACCATCACCGTCTTGCGCTGACAGACGCACGGTGAAGGTGCTGCCCCGGCCCGGTGTGCTATCGACCGCGATATCGCCGCCGAGGATTTCCACCAGCAGCTTGGTGATCGTCAGCCCCAGACCCGAACCCGGAACGCTGTTGCGGTTCGCACGCTCGAAGGGGCGCCAGATGCGGGCCATCTGATCGGGTTCGATCCCCATGCCGGTATCCGAAACGGTGATGATCGCCACCTCGTTGCGATAGATCAGGTCAAGCGTCACGCTACCGCGGTCGGTGTAGCGGATGGCGTTCGAGAGCAGGTTGATCACGATCTGGCGCAGGCGTTTCTCGTCCGAGCCGACGAGGGTCGGCAGGCGGCCATGCGTGGTGAGGGTAAATGCAAGGCCCTTGTCCGCGGCCTCGGCGTCGAAGATGTCCGACACCTGTCTGAGGAACATGTGCAGGTTGATGCGGTCGCGCATGATTTCCAGCCGCCCGGCCTCGATCTTTGAGATGTCCAGCAGACCCTCGATCAGACCGGCGAGATGCTCGCTCGACCTGCGAATGCTGGAAATCGACGAGTGCCATGGCTTCAGCCCGGGATCCTTTTCGAGAAGCTGGGCGAAGCCGTAGATCGCGTTGAGCGGCGTGCGTAACTCGTGGCTCAGCCCCGACATGTAGCGCGTCTTGGCCAGGTTGGCGGCCTCGGCCTTTTCCTTGGCCTGTTGCAGGGCGCGGTCGGTCCGGTCATGCGCGCGGATCTCCTGCAGCAGGCGTTCGGTCTGGCGTTCGGTTTCAGAGCGGGCGTTGCGCCGGCTTTCGCCGATCAGGATGAACATCCAGACGCAGATGCCGATCACGATAAGCACCGTTCCGAAGATGACTGTCAGCACCGCATCGAAATTCGGCGCGCCAGCCACAGCGCGGATCATCATCAGCAACAGCCCGAATGTCATTGAAACCAGCACCGTGGCCGCGATGAACCGCGTCAGCCGCGATGTCATCGCGCGCGCGGCGGGCGCGGGCAGCCTGTCGAAAATCACCGTCTTGACCGCCGTATCGAAGCGCCCTTCGGGACGACAGAGATCGTTGCAGGCGGTGTCGAGCGTGCAGCAGAGCGAGCAGATGGTGCCGCCGTGAAACGGGCACTCGGTCATGTCCTCGCCGTCAAAGCCGTAGCCGCAGACCACGCAGTCCCGCAGCCCGGACGCGCCCGAACCTGTATCGACCTGCGTCAGATAATACCGGCCGCCTGTTGCATAGGCGATCACCGGGGCTAGGGCGAAGGCAACAATGAGCGCGATGAAGCACGAGGCGGCCTTGGCCTCGGGTCCCAGAACCCCGGCATAGGCCATGAGCGACACGACACACGCGATCAGCATCGAGCCGATCCCCACCGGATTGACGTCGTGCAGATGCGAGCGCCGGAATTCGATGCCTTTCGGGCTGAGGCCAAGCGGCTTGTTGACCACGAGATCGGCCACTAGCGCCCCGATCCACGCCACCGCGACATGCGAATAAAGCCCCAGCACATGCTCCAGCCCGGTGAATACGCCAAGCTCCATCAGCATCAGCGCGATCGCCACGTTGAAGACCAGCCAGACGACGCGGCCCGGATGGCTTTGCGTCAGCCGCGAGAAGAAGTTCGACCAGGCGATCGACCCGGCATAGGCGTTGGTCACGTTGATCTTGAGTTGCGAGAGCACCACGAACGTTCCCGTCAACCCCAGAACCAGCGCCGGATTGCCCAGCACCTGATCGAAGGCCACGTAATACATCCATGTCGGGTCGGATGCGTTCGCCAGTGGCACGTTCTCACGCAGCGCGAGGGTGACGAGATAGGATCCGGCAATCATCTTCAGCACGCCCAGAACCGACCATCCCGGCCCCGCCACCAGCACCGACATCCACCATTTGCGTCGCTCGGCGCGGGTTTTCGGTTCCGGAAGAAAGCGCAGGAAATCCACCTGCTCGCCGATCTGCGCGATCAGTGCGAAAACCACGCCCGAGGCCGCGCCCAGCATCATCAGCCGCGCGCCGTCGGGGATGTCCGTGGTGCCGGGAAAGCTGGTCCACGCGTCGATGTCGTAGCCGACGAAGGCCAGCAGGACGAGGGGCAGCACATGCAGCAGCACCCACAAGGGT
>JAIVHI010000001.1:0-16350 GCA_020201155.1 Loktanella sp.
CATGGACAACATCGGGCAGACGGCGGTCGTCCTTCATTCGTGTGGTCATCCAGGGGACGATGCCGGTGGCATCGAGGACTTCGCGCAGAAGCACGGCACCGGGATCACCGGTCAGGCGTTCGGGGCGGGTTTCGATCGAAAGAGAGCGGTTGAATCCGGCCGTGACCGGTCGTAGCGTTTCACCCATGCGTGCGTCCGTGGCTGCCTGCGAATTTTGTTGTAGCAGATTGATTCTACGGCACTTTCAGGCGCACGCAACTTCCGGTATTTGATTTGGATGAATAACCCGGGATGAAGGTCGAAATCCTGCTCCAGCTCGATCAGGGTCTTCTCACCCTTGATCGCGGCCACTGCCACTTTCGCCTTGAATGCCGGGCTGTGGTTCCAGCGCGGTCGTCTTGCTATGGTCTTCTCCACGCTCGCAGCATCATGCTGCTGTTGCGCGGAGAATCCACCTATCCCGGCTGTTTAGATTACCGGAACCACCTCTGGTCACGGTCTCGACGAACCTTGCGGACAGTGCCCTTTCGGTCTTCTAATATTGTCGCTGACCATGATACCCCCAAGCATCCCCAACCATGACGTAGATTGCCTCAGACTATGCCGGAAGGCGTCGTCAAAGTGAAGGGGACTTATTCATGAAAAACAGTGCTTTATTGGACGGCTCTGGAAGTTACCGGACTTAGCTATGGCAGCTCCCCAGTCCCCTCAAGCCGAGCGATGCAGGATCTCCAGATACTCCTCCCGGGTCGCGATCCGGGGATTCGTGGCGTGGCAGTGATCCTTGAGCGCGGCGCTGGCCACCTCTTCCATCATCTCTTGGGTCACCCCCATCGCGCCCAGTCCGGGCGGCATCCCGATGCGGCCGTTGAGCGCGGCGATACAGGCATCTGGGGCCGCCCCCATCCGGTCGCACAACACGTCCCACTTGGCACCGATGCTGTCGCGGTTGAAGCGCAGGACTTCGGGCATCAGGACGGCATTGAGCGTGCCATGATGCAGGTTCAGCGACCGGATCGCCCCAAGGGGATGCGTCAGCGCATGAACCGCACCCAGCCCCTTCTGGAACGCCATCGCTCCTTCCAGCGCGCAGACCATCATGTCGCGCCGCGCGTCGGTGTCCGACCCGTCCGCCACGGCCCGTTCGATCGACCGCAACCCGCAGTCCAGCCCGTGCAACGCAATGGCCTCGGCGGGTGGGTTGAAGGCGGGGGCCATGTAGGTTTCAAGGCAATGCGAAATCGCGTCCATCCCCGTGGCTGCAGTCAGCCCGGCGGGCAGGCCGTAGGTCAGTTCCGGATCGCAAAGCGCGATCGACGGCAGGTTGTGGGGCGACAGGATGCCCAGCTTGCGCCCGTCATCGGTGATGATGACCGAGGCGCGCCCGACCTCGGACCCGGTGCCGGACGTGGTGGGGATCGCGATCAGCGGGGCGATATCGCCGTGTATCTTCGCCGCCCCTCCGTTGATGGCGGCATATTGCGCCAGCGGCGGTTCGTGCCCCGTCAGCAGCCGCACGGCCTTGGCCAGATCGAGAGACGACCCGCCACCGAGGCCGACGATCCCGTCGCAGCCATTTTCACGATAGAGCGCGAAGGCAGCCATCACGGCCCCCCTATCGGCGGCCGATGAATGGCATCTTGGTCGCCATGACGGTCATGAACGCGACGTTCGCCTCGGGCGGCAGCGAGGCCATGTGCAGCACCGCGTCGGCCACGCAGGATACATCCATCACCGCCTCGACCGCCATCGACCCGTCGGCCTGCGGTACGCCACGGGTCATCGCCTCTGCCATGTCGGTCAGGGCGTTGCCGATGTCGATCTGCCCGCAGGCGATATCGAACGCGCGCCCGTCCAGCGACAGCGTCCGCGTCAGCCCGGTGACCGCGTGCTTGGACATGGTGTAGGGGGCCGAGCCGGGGCGCGGCACATGTGCCGAAATAGAGCCGTTGTTGATGATCCGCCCGCCCTGCGGGTCCTGACGGCGCATCATGCCAAAAGCACCCCGCGCCGCAAGGAACATGCCGGTGATGTTCACGTCACAGACCTGCCGCCAGTCTGCGACGGGGATCTCGTCGATCGGGCGGCCTGCGACGTTCGTGCCCGCGTTGTTGAACAAGACATCGAGCCGGTCCCATTCCTCCGCGATCCGTGCGTAAAGCGCATCGACCGCCGCTTCATCCGTCACGTCGCAAGGAACGATCAGGGCTGCGGCATGGCCCGCCGCCGTCTCATACAGTGCGTCCTCGCGCCGCCCGGTCAGGGCGACGCGCCAGCCCGCGTCCAGAAAGCGGCGCGCCGTGGCACGTCCGATTCCGCTGCCCGCGCCGGTGATGAGAATGGTGTTGGTCATTCTGGCTCACCCCTTTTTCGCTGCCGCTTCAAGGTCGAGCCCGTTCAGCGCGGCCACGTGATCGGCCAGCCACGGCACATAGTCGCCGCCCTTGCCCGCCGCTTCCATCTGGGCGAATGCGTTGCGGATCGCCCCGCCTAGCGGATTCGCCATGCCTGCCTCCATCGCCATCGCGGCGGCATAGCGCGTGTCCTTGGCGGCATTGGTGATGGTGAACTTGTGCACATCGCGTTCGCGGTCGACGGCGGCCCGCATGAAGGTGTCGAAAAAGCCGTTCGACAGCCGTGAGCCGCCGATCACGCTCTGGATCGCCTGTGGCGCAAGACCCGCCTTGACGCCCATCGTCAGCGCCTCGGCGTAAAGGGCGGCATAGCCCATCGAGATGAAGTTCATCACCAGCTTCATGCGGTGTCCGTCACCGGTGCCGCCGACATGATTGATGTTGCCCGCCCAGCATTCGATGATCGGGCGCACCTTGGCAAAGGTCGCGGCATCGCAGCCGACCATCGCGTCGAGCGTGCCCTCTTCGGCCTCTTTCGGCGTGCGCCCCAGCGGTGCATCCACAAGGGTCATCCCCGCCGCCTCCATCTCGGCTGCCATTTGGTCCTCCTTGATGCCGGTCCGGTGCCCGGCTTGATTCCTCACCAGATTGGTATACCAATTGCCGCGAAGAACAAGCGCAGGGACCCCGCGCCTTGCGTCGGGAAAGAACCGCACCCTCACATCCGGGCAGGCGCCTGCCCCCTGAACAAAGGTCTGACCATGCTGCCCAACGATCATTCCCACGCCCTGCTTGTGGGGCGCGTCCAGACAGCCGACGGCCCCTCTGTCGTTACCCTGCGGGACGGTCGCGTGATCGACATCACTTCGCGCGATACGCCGACGATGCGCGACCTGATGGAGCGTGACGACCTTGCAGCCCATGTGCGCGGCGCCCAAGGCACCGACATCGGATCCATCGACGACATCGCCGCCACCTCGACCGAAGCACCGACGGCGCCGTATTTCCTGCCACCCGCTGACCTGCAGGCGATCAAGGCCGCCGGGGTGACCTTTGCCGAAAGCATGGTCGAGCGTGTGATCGAGGAACAGGCGGCGGGCAACGCCGACCGCGCGCAAGAGATCAGGACACGGGTGCAGGGGGTGCTCGGTGACAGTCTTGCCGGGATCGTGCCCGGCTCTGAAAAGGCGATGCAGGTCAAGGCGGTGCTGCAAAAGGAAGGGCTTTGGTCGCAATATCTCGAGGTCGGCATCGGCCCCGACGCCGAGGTCTTTACCAAGTGCCAGCCGCTCGCCTCGGTCGGTTGGGGCGCCAGCGTCGGGCTGCACCCGATGTCGCGCTGGAACAACCCCGAACCCGAGATCGTGCTGGCCGTCGACAGCCATGGCCGCATCCGGGGAGCGACGCTGGGCAACGACGTGAACCTGCGCGATGTCGAAGGCCGCTCGGCGCTTTTGCTGGGCAAGGCCAAGGACAACAACGCCTCTTGCGCCATCGGCCCGTTCATCCGCCTGTTCGACGACCACTACACCGTGGACGACATGCGCCGCGCCGAACTGACGCTCGACGTGACCGGAGAGGACGGGTTCGTGCTGGAAGGCCGGTCGTCGATGTCGAAGATCAGCCGCGATCCCGATGACATCGTCGCCCAGACCATCGGGCGACATCACCAGTATCCCGACGGTTTCCTGCTGTTCCTCGGTACGCTTTTCGCCCCCGTGCAGGACCGCGACGCCCCCGGACAGGGCTTTACCCACAAGCCGGGCGACGTGGTGACGATATCAGAGGACCGGCTGGGCAGCCTGCGCAACACCGTGCGGCTGTCGACGACCTGCCCGGAATGGACCTTTGGCGCAGGCGCTCTGATGCGCAATCTGGCAGGGCGGGGCTTGCTGGCATGAATGTCCTGATCATCGGCGGCGGCGGCTTTCTGGGCCAGAAGCTGGCGCGGCGTCTGGCCACAGCGGGCCGGTTGCGGGGCCGCGACATCACCGGCATGACGCTGGCCGACATTGCAGCACCGGACCCTGTCGCCGCGCCCTTCGCGGTCGAAACCACCGCCTGCGATATAACAGACCGCGCGGCGGTCGACGGGTTGCTGGCACAGCGCTTCGACGTGATCTTCCTGCTGGCCGCCGTCGTGTCCTCTCAGGCCGAGGCCGAATTCGAGGTCGGCCTGCAGGTGAACCTGCACGGCGCGCTGAATGTGCTGGAGGCCGCACGGCTATCGGACACGACGCCCGTCCTCGTCTTCACCTCGTCCCTTGCGGTCTTTGGCGGGGACGTGCCCGACCCGATCCGCGACTGGACGATCCCGAACCCGCAAACCTCCTACGGCACGCAAAAGGCCATGACGATGCCGGGGCGCACACTGACGATCCGCCAGATGATCGACGCGATGACAGCCGTGGCAGGACCGGAACCGGCCAAGCTTATCCGCTTCGAAGACGACCCCGCGATCCGCGATATCGTGACGGGCTGGCGGTTCGACTACGACCCGGCCAAGGCGCTCGCTCTCGGCCTGCAAGCCGACGCCGGCTTTGAAGACAACGTGCGGTATTACCTCGAAGACGACCGGCCCGTCTGAGCCTACGCGGTCAACCGGTGCTTTCCTGCGGATAGGCCATCATCCAGCCCAGGCCGTCTTCGGTGCGGCCCGTGCGTGGCTTGTATTCCGCACCGATGGGTGCCGCCCATCCCATGTCGCGGAAGGCCGCGATCAGGTTGGGGTAATGCAGCTCTCCGCCGTCCGGTTCGCCCCGGTCGGGCGCGCCCGCGATCTGCACGTGACCGATCAGGTCGCGATGCGCCTCGAAGCGGCGGATCAGGTCGCCCTGCGTGACCTGAAGGTGGTAACAGTCGAACATGATCCGAAGCGCCGGATGCGCCACGTCGGTTAAAATCTCGGCGGCATGTTCGATGCGGCTAAGGTGATAACCCGCCACGTCGCGCCGGTTGATCGGCTCGATCAGCACGCCGATGCCCAAGGGTGCGGCCAGTGCGCAGGCATGGGCCAGGTTGGCGCGAAACACCGCCTCGGCCTTGTCCCCACCGTCGGTGCGGCCCGCCATGACGTGGACGTGTCCCACCCCGATGGCCGCGGCATAGTCCACCGCCTGCGCGATGGCGGCCCGCGCCTCGCCTTCGCGGTCAGGCAGGGCGCAGAGCCCGAAATCCCCCGCCTGCGTGTCGCCCGGCACGGTGTTGAGGCCCAGCATCGCCAACCCCGTCTCGTCAAGCGCCGCACGCACATCGCCCGCGGGGGTCGCATAGGGAAAGTGACACTCGACCGCGCCGAAACCATGCGCCTTGGCGGCCCGGATCGCATCAGGCAGGCTGCGGTCGGTAAAGAGGAACCCGAGGTTGGCCGAAAACATCAATCCCACTCCACGTCGAATGTCGTGACCACGTCGCGGATCTGCGCCTCGGTCAGCAGGCGCGGCTGCGCCCCGCGCAACAGCAGGGCCAGCTTGGCAGTCTCTTCCAGTTCTTCCATCGCGAAGACGGCGGCGTCCAGATCCTTGGCCGCCACGACGGGGCCGTGATTGGCCAGCACCACCGCTGACCGCTTGCCCGCCAGACCGCGCACCGCGTTGCCCATCTCGGGGTCGCCGGGGCGGAAGTAGGGCAGCAACTGCACCTTGCCCAGACGCATGATCGCATAGGCGGTCAGCGGCGGAAGCATGTTGTCGGGATCGGTGTCGGGCAGCATCGACAGCGCGACCGAATGGGTCGAATGCAGATGCACGACCGCACCCGCCGTGCTGCGTGTCTCGTAGAAGGCGGCGTGCAGCGGCATCTCCTTGGTGGGGGTGTCGCCGTCGACATGCCGCCCCTGCGCGTCGAACCGGGCCAGCCGCGCGGGGTCGAGCGCACCAAAGCTGGCCCCCGTGGGCGAAACCAGCAGCCCGCCGTCCGCGCACCGGGCCGAGATATTGCCCGACGCGCCACCGGTCAGGCCCCGTGCAAAAATAGACGCCGCCTGACGGCAGATCGCTTCGCGCAGCGCCGTGTCGCTCATCCCCTGCCCTCCAGCATTGCGTCGGCCTGGGCAAAGAAATCAGGCCCGCCGAAGTTGCCGGATTTCAGCGCCAGCACAAGATCCGGCCCGGCCCGCAGACACGGAACACCCGGCGCGATCTCGGGGCCGATTTCCAGCGCGGGGGGCGCCAATGCCTCGACCACCGCGCCCGATGTCTCGCCGCCCGCCGTGATCAGCCGGGTCACGCCGCCCGCGACCAGCGCCCGTGCGGTTTCCGCGAAAAACGCCTCGATGCGTGCGGCGACCAGCTCTGTATCAAAGCGGTCCTTTGCCGCGCGCACCACGTCCGGTGTGGCCGAGGAATAGATCAGCGGCAGACCGTCCTGCGCCAGCGCCCAATCGGTGATCTGACCGGCAGTGACCTCGCCCGTCATCAGCGCCTCGGCGGTGATCTCAAAGCTTGGCCCCGCGTGGCGTTCGACCTGCGCGCGCGTCGCGTTGGAACAGGACCCCGACAGCACCGCAGCAGCCCCGGCCTGCCCGCGCCAGCCGCTGGCCGCTTCCGTCAGGCGACCGGCGCGGCGGAAGTTCTCCGGCAAGCCCATCGCGATACCCGACCCGCCCGTCACCAGCTTCAGCCCGTCCGCTGCCGCCCCAAGCGCAAGAAGGTCGACATCGCGGATCGCGTCGCAGACCACCAGCCGGGCCGGTTCGGCATCCAGCCGCGCGCGGATCGCCTGCGCGCCCTCGAACACGACAGAGGTCGGCACGTGCCCGACCGCGCCCGTCACCTGACGCGCCAGCCAGCGCCGCAGGTCGGGGTCGGTCATCGGCGTCAGCGGATGGTTTTCCATGCCGCTCTCGCTTAGCAGCCTGTCATTGACGAAAAGATGCCCCTGATAGACCGACCGGCCGGTCGCGGGAAACGCGGGGCAGACGATCACCTGCGTGGCACCCAACCTGTCGGCCAGCGCCTCTGCGACGGGGCCGATATTGCCTTCGGGCGTGGAATCGAAGGTGGAGCAGTATTTGAACAGGATCTGCTCGCAGCCCTGCGCCAGAAGCCAGTCGAGCGCGGCAAGCGAGATCTGCACCGCCTCGTCCACCGGGATCGACCGCGATTTGAGCGCCACGACACCGGCCTCGACCTCGGGCGCGGCGGGGCCATCGGGCACGCCCACGTATTGCACCGTGCGCATCCCGACCTTGACCAGCGTATTCCCAAGGTCGCTGGCCCCGGTGAAATCGTCCCCGATACATCCCAGCAGCATCAGTCGTCCCCCGGCAGGCGCAGCCCGGCGGCCCGCGCATAGACCCGCGTGACGGCGGCATCGTCCTCGGCCCCCCAGCCTGCCGCGACCGCGGCGTCGAACTGGCCAAGGGCCGCGCGGGTCAGCGGCACCGGCAGCCCCGCGTCATCCGCAATGGCCGATACGATGCCAAGGTCCTTGGGCCAGATCGTCACCGCCGAGCGGGGGGCGTAATCGGCCGCGACCACATGTGGCGCCCGGTTCTCGAACATCCAGGAGCTGCCAGCCGAAACCGAGATCACCTCGACCGTCCGCTCAAGGTCAAGCCCCTGACTTTTCGCAAAGGCCAGCGCCTCGCCCATCGCGGCGATATGCACGCCGGCCAGAAGCTGGTTCACCGCTTTCATGGCCGAGCCTGCACCCGCCGCACGGCCAAGGTCGTGCACCGTTTCGGCCATGGCATCGAGGGCGGGGTGCGCTGCGTCAAAGGCGGCTTCGGTCCCTGCCGCCATGATCGACAGCTTGCCCTGCCCCGCCTTGGCGGCCCCGCCCGAAATCGGCGCATCAAGATAGTGCAGCCCCAATGCCTCGGCTTTGGCCGCCAGCCTGCGGGCGACCTCTGGCGGCACGGTCGCACAGGACAGGATCGCGCCGCCCGGCTTTATCGCCGCGGCGCAGCCGTCGGGGCCGAACAGCACCGCTTCGGTCTGGGCGGCGTTCAACACGACGCTGACCACAATATCGCTTTGCGCCGCGGCCTCGCGCGCCGGCCCGGCCTCTCCGCCTTCGGCCAGCAGGGGCTTTGCCGCATCCTCGCGCAGGTCGCAGCCGATGACGCGGTGCCCTGCCCGCCTGAGCGACAGCGCCATCCCAAGCCCCATCGACCCCAGCCCAATCACCGTGATCACTGCCATGCTGCACCTTTACTGTTGGTATACCATTTTTTCCACGCTTTCGGGCGCAGTGTCAATCAACGAGGCTCCGCACCGCGCCCGCGATGGCCTGACCCAAGGCAAGGTGGGCATCAGGTTCAAAGTGGACACCGTCGGTGCCGCTGACGGCGATGATGCGCCCGGCATCCAGAAAGCCCACGCCCCGCCCCTTGGCCAAGGCGGCATAGCTTGCGGGCAGATCGCGAAACAGCCTGGCCGCGCCCATGAACTCCCCCGCGAGGATGCCGGTTTCGACCACGGCGGGCGGGCAGATCAGCAGGATGGCGAAACCGCCGTGACGGCTTTGCATCTCGTCCGACAACGCGATGTCGAGAAGCCCCGCCATGCCCGCCGTCACGCGCTGCGGCGTCGGCGCAAACCGCGTCTTCGCGTCGTTCGTCCCCAGCATGATCGACAGCACGTCGATCGGGCCGTGGCTTTGCAGCGCGATCCGCAGCCCGACCTGACCGTTCATGAAGGCGCCCATCACCGGATCGTCGCATTGCGCCGTGCGCCCGGGCAGCCCTTCTTCCACGACCGTCCAGTCAGGGCCAAGGGCCGCGCCCGTCACCGACGGCCACCGCACATCCGGACCGTAGCGCAGGGCGACACCGCGCTGGGTCAGCGGCGGCGTGCCGTGCGTGTTGCTGTCGCCAACGGCAAGAAGGGTCGGCATCACTGTCCTTTCAGGGGTGGTGGATGCGCGGCATCACAGTCCGGAAATCCCCGTGATCCACGGAAAGGCGATCAACAGAGCCAGCGCGATGATCTGCAACCCGATGAAGGGCAGCAACGCCTTGAAGATATCCCCCAAGGAGATGTCGGGCGGTGCGACGCTTTTGAGGTAGAACGCAGCCGGCCCGAAGGGTGGCGACAGAAAGGATACCTGCATGTTCATGCAGAAAAGCACACCGAACCAGATCGGATCATAGCCGAGATCGACGATGATGGGCACGAAGATCGGCAGGGTCAAAAGCGCGATCCCGACCCAGTCAAGGAACATCCCGAGAATGAACAGGATCAGCATCATGAACAGCAGGATGTAAAGCGGCTCGTCCGAGATTCCGACGATCAGCGAACTGATGAAGTCGATCCCGCCCATCAGGTTGAAGACGCCGACGATGGCGCTGGCGCCGATGCCGATCCAGACGATCATTCCAACGGTGGCAAGCGTCTGCATCGCAGCACCCTTCAGCAGGTCGAACGTGAATTCGCCCCGCACCACGGTCGCAAGGATCACACCCGCAGCCCCGATGGCAGAGGCTTCGGTGACCGAAGCGATACCGCCGTAGATCGACCCAAGAACGAAAACCACGACCAGCAAGGGCAGGATCAGCCCGCGCAACAACGCGATCTTTTCCGCCGTGGGCATCACGACGGGGTCAGGGTCGGGAACGGTCTTTGGCGTCAGATAGGCCCGCGCCAGAATATAGAGGACATAGAAGGACGCCAGCATCACGCCCGGCAGGAACGACGCGGTGAACAGCGCGCCGACCGACACGTTCGCGGCCAAGCCGTAGATGATGAGAACGATGGACGGCGGGATCATCGTGCCAAGCGCACCACCGGCGCAGACCACACCGATCGCGAGCCCGCGATCGTAGCCCAGCCGCAGCATCTGCGGCAGCGCCAGCAGGCCCAGCAGGACGATCTCGCCGCCGATGATCCCGCTCATCGCCGCAAGGATGACGGCCACAAAGATCGTCTGGATCGCCACGCCGCCGCGCAGGCGGTTCGACAGAAGCTTCATCGCGTCAAACAGATCCCGTGCGATGCCCGACCGGTCCAGAACGGCGGCCATCAACACGAACATCGGGACGGACAGGAAGACGAAAGAGGTGACGAAGCTGAAGACGCGGCTGGTGATCAGCGGCACCGCCATCGGTCCGAACCAGCCAAGCGCGAAGACCAGTGCGACCAGCAGTGTGACAAAGGCAAGCGGCATGCCGGTCAGCAGAAGGACCATCAGCATGGCGAACATCAGCAGGGTGCCATATTCGATCCCGAGCGCGCTCAGGTCGAAGCCGACGTCAAGAAGCTCAAGCATTTAGATTTTGCTCCCGTCGGCGCTGTGGGTGCGCCGGGCATGGTTGAAGGCAAGGATCAGGAACTGGACGGCCAGACCGATCATGACCAGAAACAGGAACCCCTTGAGGATCGCGGGCGTCGGCGGGTTCCACGCAGAGCCCGTCGTCTCCATCCGGAACACACCGGACGGCGTCCAGAATGCCAGCTTGACGACCAACCAGGCGGCATAGGCGAAAAACAGCGCCGAGATCGCGCTGGTGATGTAGATGACCACGTCGAAGGCCCGCCGCAGGCGCGGCGGCAGGATATCGTAGATCAGAACGACCCTGATGTGACTGTTGCGCGATGCGCAGAACAGGCCCCCGTAAAGAAAGGCGATGGCACACAGGAATATGCTCGCTTCATGGACCCATTTCGTCGGACTGCCCAACACGTAGCGCATGAAGATTTCGTAGATCAGGATCAGCGCCGCCAGAACGATCGCCGTCGCGAAGACGTATCCGACCCGTTCGATCACAAGGCCGAACCGCCCTGCCTCGGGCGCGGTCAGACCGACACCCTCGCTCGTCGCGCTCAAAAGCGGGTCCGCGACACCCTCGGCTCGAGGTTCTCGGGTCATAGTTTTCTCGCTCTGACAGATGTGGGGTTGATGGAGGGGGCACCCCCTCCATCAGCTGGGTCGATCAGTCTGTGGCAAGCAGACCTTCGGCTTCCAGAAAGGCCGTCAGGGTGTCGTACACCTTCTGCGCATCCTCGGACTCCGTTGCCGCCTTTTCCCATTCGCCCATGGCGATGGCGCGGAACTTCGCGCGCTCTTCCGCGGACCAGTCATGAATCGTGGCCCCCTGCGCCTTGGCTTCCTCGATTGCCGCGGCATCCTTCTCGTCGACGGCCGCCATCTGGCGTTCGGCCACGTCCGCAACCGAATCCTCGAAGATCTGCTGGATGTCCTCGGGGAAAGAATCCCACGTGTCCTTGTTGATCGAGACTTCGATCAGCGGCATCGAGTGAAAGCCCGGATAGACGGGATGCTGGGCGATCTCGTGCAGACCCTGCGACTGGTTGACGTGGAAGACGCTGTAGTCCGCCGCATCGACGACACCCTTGTCGAGGGCCGTGAACACTTCGGACGTGGGCAGGTTCACCGGCGATGCACCGGCCGCACCGAACACGCGCTGCACCAGTCCAGCCGGTGCCCGCAGTTTCAGCCCTTCAAGATCGGCCACGCCCTCAAGCGGAACGTCGGACACGAATGCCTCGAGCCCCGGTGTCGATGCACCGACAAAGTGGGTGCCGTAGGGCTCGACCAGCTCGTTCATCAACTCCTTGCCGCCGCCTTCGTTGAAGAACTTCAGCATCTCGCGCGGGTCGGACCATGCGCCGGTCGGGTTGCCGATCAGGCCGAAGGCAGGGTCCTTGCCCGCGAAATAGGATGTATCCGTGACGTGACCGTCAAGGATGCCCGCGCCGACGGCGTCGAGCGTTTCCTGAAAGTCGACGACCGAACCGACGGACATCATCGTGATTTCGACCCGGCCATCGGTCAGGTCGCTCATCCCTTCAGCCCACTCCTGCCACAGCTGATAGTTGGGATCGCCCGCCGGATCGCTTGACTGGATCTGCAGCGTAAAGTCCTGTGCCATCGCACCCGATGCGACAAGTGCGACGACGGCAGCCGACAGGGTGCTTTTTGTTGTAATCGATTTCATAGTTCTTCCTCCCAGAAGATTTCTCTTCACCTGATGGACGGCCCCGCTGGATCGCTGGACGGCCCATCTGGTTTTTCAGTGACGACACCACCGTGCAGTGTCAATGCGTGTTTCAAGCTCGTTTTTGCGATATTTTTCAATGGGTAAGCAGGCGCAACGATAGCCTGCAGTCAAGGCTGCCCCTCCCGTGGCGGCCCTTAGGACGGCTTCGTGTTAAGTTGTAAACGGTCCCCGGATGAACCAAAGACACGCATGAGCTGACCACCGCATGTGCGCACAACGATGGATGCCTTCACGTTAATGAGGGGTCTCTCGACAGACAATAACTTTTTGGCATACCAAATGAGAGACGGAAATTTGAGACCGAAAATGAAGCCATGATCCCATCACCGACGCTGCCCGAACAGATCGCCACACGCCTGCGCCGCAACATCCTGCGCGGCGTTCTCGCACCCGGCGATCAGATCAAGGAACGGGACAACGCGCTCGAGATGGGCGTCAGCCGCACGCCCCTGCGCGAGGCGGTGCGCATCCTCGCCAAAGAGGGGCTCGTGGTCCTGCGCCCGGCGCGCAGCCCCGTCGTGGCCGATCCGTCCCTGAAGGAGGCCCGCGATTCGGTCGAGGTGTTGCAGGCGCTTGAAACCCTCTCCGGCGAACTGGCCTGCCGCAATGCCTCGGACGAAGAGATCGCAGAAATCCGCACCATCTTCGAACAGCACAGTGCCCTGGGCGAAACCGCCGAGGGCGACGGGCTGATCGATCTGTTCGAAGTGGACATGGCCTTTCACACCGCCATCGCACAGGCCTCGCACAATCCGGCACTGGCCGAAACGCATGCCGCCTATCTCGCGCGGATGTGGCGTCAACGCTACCTCTCTGCCGTGCAGCGCCGCGCCCGCGACCGTGTCCGCCGCCAGCACGAGAACATCGTGCTCGGGCTCGAAGCCCGTGATCCCACCCGCGTCGGCACCGAGATCAACGCGCATATCGCAGCGCTCATCAACAACCTCGTCCGCCTCTACGAAGCACGCGAGGCGGGCAAGGACGTGACCAGCTACGAGAAAAACATCGAGTGACGACGCCCCGGTCGCCCGCGCGCGCTATTTCGCGTGATGCGCCACACCGTCGGAATCGAACAGGTGCAGCTGGCTGATGTCGAAGTCGAGGTGAACGATATCGCCGGGCTTGACCTCTGAGCGTCCACCGTCAAGTGCTGTGAGGCTAGTCCCGTCATCAAGATGCAGGTGAACCAGCGTGCGGTCGCCCAGCTTTTCGACGACGGCGGCCTTGCCTGTCGTCGCGGCGGGGGTGGCCCTGACCTGCACCGCCTCGGGCCGGATGCCCAGCTCGTAGGCCCCCGGCGGCAGATCGACACTCAGCGCCACGTCCGATCCGTTGCCCAGCGTGGCGATCTGCTTGCCGTCGGTCGCGGACAGTTCCGCCTTGAGGAAATTCATGCCGGGGCTGCCCACGAACCCCGCGACAAAGCGCGACGACGGATAAAGATAGACATCCATCGGCGTGCCGATCTGTTCGATACGGCAATTGTTCAGAATGACGATCCGGTCGGCCAGTGTCATCGCCTCGGTCTGGTCGTGGGTGACGTAGACCATCGTCGATTGCATCCGCTGGTGCAGTTCCGCCAGTTCGACCCGCGTGCGCACGCGCAGTGCGGCATCGAGGTTCGACAGCGGCTCGTCGAACAGGAAGGCCGCGGGCTCTTTCACGATGGCGCGCCCGATAGCGACGCGCTGGCGCTGGCCGCCCGACAGTTGCGCCGGGCGCCGGTCCAGCAGCGCATCCATCTCGAGGATGCGCGCGGCGTCCTGCACACGCCTGTCGATCTCGGAGGTCGCCATGCGGATGTTCTTCAACCCGAAGGCCATGTTCTCGCGGACCGACATATGCGGATAAAGCGCGTAGTTCTGGAACACCATCGCCACGTCGCGCTGTCCCGGTGCCAGATGTTCGGACCGCTTGCCGCCGATGGTCAGCGTGCCCCCGTCGATCGTCTCGAGCCCCGCGATCATCCGCAGCAGCGTCGACTTGCCGGACCCCGACGGCCCCAGAAAGACCACCAGTTCCCCCGACCCGATCTCGAGCGAGATGCCGTCGATCACCTGCACGCCGCCAAAGCTTTTCGATACGTTGTTAAGCCTTATTTCAGACATGTTCTGCCCCCTGCAAACCTGCGGTCATCCCTTGATCCCCGCGCTGAGCGTGATCGCCTGCGTCACCTTCCGCTGGAACAAAAGGTAGGCCAGCGCCACCGGAATACCGGCCAGCACCGCCGCGGCCAGTTGCTGCGCGTAATAGACGCCGAAGGCATCGTAGACCTGCGTGATGCCGACCGTGATCGTCATCATCTCGGTCCGCGTGACGGCAAGGAACGGCCAGAGAAAAGCGTTCCACGCCCAGATGAAGGTCACGATGGACAGGGCGGTCGTGACGCCCCAGTTCATCGGAATGTAGATCTTGAACAGGACGTTCCATTCGCTGGCATTGTCCATCGCGGCGGCCTCGCGGAAATCCTTGGGCACCTGATCGAAGAACTGCTTGTAGACGATGATGATGACCGGATGGATCAGCTGCGGCAGGATGATCCCCGCCCAGCTGTTCAGCAGGCTCATGTTCGCCATCAGCACGAAATGGTTGATGATAAGCACCTGCGTCGGCACCATGAAGCTGGCGAGGATCAGCCACCACAGGACCGTGCGCCCCGGAAACCGCAGTTGCGAAATGGCGTATCCGGCGAAGAGCGATGTCGATACCGTCAGCACCGTGACGCCCACCGCCGTGACCACGGAATTGATGTACCAGCTGCCGATCTGGGTCTGTGTCAGCGCGAACCAGTAATGCCGGAACGTCAGCGTCTCGGGCCAAAGCTCGATGTAGGGGCGCACGACCTCGTCCTCGGGTTTCAGCGAACTGACGATCCCCCAGTAGATCGGAAAGGCCCAGAGAACCGCGATGATGACAGTCAGGACGGTGAAGATTCCACCGACCCAGTTGATGCGTCTGACAGTCGTCGGCGTCATTTGCGTCGCTCCGATAGCCGCATGAGTTGGAAGTTGATGACCGAGATGACGATCACCATGATGAACAGGACCACGGCAGTGGCGGCGGCACGCCCGCCTTGGTTGTTCACATAGGCGCGCTGGAAGATGTAGTAGACCATGACAAGGTTGTCGTTCGGCCGCCCGCCTTGGCTGAACAGGTAGACCTGATGGAAAATCTTGAGCTGCAGGATCAGCTGGATCGGCCCGACCCCTCCCCTGCAGGCAAATGACCGGGGCGAAGCATGCGCCTGCCCCGGTCCGTCACGACTTACATGTCGTTAAGCTCGTAGGTGATCTCGGCCACCGCCTCGGACGGCTCCATCTCGCCGTTCAGCGTGGGCACGAAGTAGGTGGACATGACGTCGAAGATCGGACCCGCGACACCGGCCATCGGTGACTTGGGATCGTAGATCATGTTCTCGGTCAGCGACGAATAGGTCGCGTTGGGCTCCATCGCCTGGCCCTGCCGCAAACGCGGGTCCAGACGCCGACGCCTTTCCCGATCAGCCGGTCACGCTCAGCGCCGCACTTTCGACTGACCCGGACGACAACATCGCCAGCTACAGCTGGACCCAGACCCAGGGCACCGCTGTCGCCCTGACCGGCGCCGACACCGCGACACCCAGCTTTGACGCAGTCCTGCCCGCAGGCGGCGCTACTGCTGAACCGCTTGTTTTCGACGTCACGGTGACGGATGACTTTGGACTGGTGTCGACGGACAGCGTGACCGTCACGCTGCGGGCCTTGGCGGATCTGACGACTGCGAAGACGGTCATGGCCTTTTACGAGGACGGTCGCGACTGTGACGACCTGACCGCCGCACCAGACAGCCCTGATGGGCCGACCCCGGCAACCATCCCGGGCGCCTGCATCGAATACACGATCACCGTCACCAACAGCGGCCCCGTCCCGGCCGAGGGCATCATTTTGGTCGATGACCTGCCGGACACCCTGATTCTGCGCGCCGCAGCACTAGAAGAATCCGCATGGAGCAGCGGCACGACGCTCGACTTCACCGCGGGGTGCACCGGCTGCA
>JAIVHI010000001.1:16374-79556 GCA_020201155.1 Loktanella sp.
TAGAGCAGGAGCACAGACATACCCGTCTGCCGACCGTCCCATTCCCTGCCCTTCCAACATGCCATTGGGTTGGCAGGGTCTCGGTCAGCCGCCGAACAGCGCGCCGAAGAAGCCTTTCCGCTTGTCGGGGATTTCGGGGTCTGGCAGGTCGTCCTGCTTGTCCTGCATGTAGCTCCAGACCTCGGGCGCGATGTCTTCGACACCGTCGTTCAAAGTCGCCGCGTGGGTCGTGATCTCGGGGTTCACATCGACCCAGTCGATGATGCCCCCGGCGATCTGTTCGTCCTCCAGCGGGATTTCCTCGCGCAATGCGCGCATGGCTTGCGCGGCGTCGGTCGCCCCCACCTGTTCAAGATGGTCGGCCAGCACGCTGATGCGGGCCGCGCATTCGTGGTTCAGCACCGCCCCCAGAACGCCGTTCTGGCCTGCGGTGCACCGCCGCCAGATCAGGGCGCTGATGACAGCCTCGACGGTTTCGTTCTGCTCGTCGCCCGAGATCAGGGCTTTTTCGATGCGGCGCAATGCGACGGGGTCGTCGCTTTCCAATAGGTCATAAAGATTTTCGGACATTAAGCGTTGATAGCAAATCAGTCCCCAAGGTCCAACCCCCAGTCCAATTCCGACCTATCGGCGTGACATCACGACAGCGCGTCGGCCGCACGGTCGTCCTCTGCCTCGCGCTCGGCTTCGGCGTTGTCGGCGGCCCAGACACCTGCGGCCTCGACCGCGACGGGCGACGCCGTGGGCAGCACGCCCAGATAGCTTTCCGTCTCGCTGACCGGCATCATCGACCGCTGCGTCATCCTGAAAAGGGCGTAAAGCGCGATGCCCGCAAAGGTCACGCCCAGCACGATCCAGAAGGCGAAGGGGTCGAAGGTCTGCATCGCCCAGCCGGTGACAAGCGGCCCCGCGATCGCCCCCAGCCCGAAGGTAAAGACCAACCCGCCCGACGCAGCCGGCATGTCCTCGACGGACAGGAAGTCGTTGGTATAGGCCAGAAACAGCGCGTAAAGCGGCGTGGTCACACCGCCCGCGAAGAAGGCCGCCGCCATCAGCGGCACCAGCCCGCCGCCCGTGAACCATCCCACGGCGCAGGACAGCGCGCCCAAGGCGGCGGCGCCGAAGATCAGCTTGCGCCGGTCCATCTGGTCGGACAGCCAGCCGATGGGGTATTGCAGCACCAGCGCGCCCGCGAACAGCATCGCCACGAACAGCGCGATCTGCGACGCGGTCATCCCGATCTGCGTGCCGTAGACGGCACCCATGCCCGATTGCGTGGCATAGACACTGCCCAGCAGGAAAATCCCCACAGTGCCAAGCGGCGAGCCGATGAAAAGGTTGCGCAGCGACATGGGCCGCGCCACCTCGGCCGCGGGCACGGGCGTGACCGACAGCAGGATCGGCGCAAAGGAGACCGACACAAGGATCGACGCCCCGATGAACAGCGCCGAGGTGCCCGCATCGCCCAGCGTCAGCAAGCCCTGCGCGCCGATGATGCCCAGCGTCTGCGCGATCATGTAGGCGGACAGCACCTTGCCGCGGTTTTCGTTGGTGGATGCGTTGTTCAGCCAGCTTTCGGCGGCGACGTAGATGCCCGACATGCAAAAGCCCACCATCAGCCGCAGCACCGTCCAGGCCCAGGGCTCGGTCAGCAGCGGAAAGGCGATCAGCCCGGCGGACATGAAGCTGCCAAGCGCCGCGAAGACCCGCACATGTCCCACCCGCCGGATCAGGTCGGGCGTGTACCGTGCACCCGACAGGAATCCCACGAAATAGCCCGAGGTGACGACGGCCAGTTCGGTCGCGGAGAAGTTCTCGATCCCGCCGCGCAGGCCGATCAGGGTGAAATGCATGCCGTTGCCCAGCATGATCAGCACGATCCCCAGCAACAGCGCCCAAACACCGGACAGCATCTGAATCATGTCACGACCTTTCGCCAACGGGTTTTCGGGCTGTCCTATCGGTGACACGATGCTGCAGGTGCAAACGTCGCTGCACCGCCGCATAAAGCGTTGTTTGCGACACCCCGCTGCGACAAAGCGCCCTTTTGGCCTAAGCCGCGACCAGTGGCGTGCTGGCCGCGATGGCCCAGGCCAGAATGACCCCCAGCGCCAGCCCCGCCGTCGCGGGCCCGCTGCGGGCCGCGATCCAGCGCCCCGCCAGACCGTAAACGCCCCAGAACAGCACCATGACCGGCAGCACGGTAAAGGCGATCCCCAGACGCGGCGCCAGCAGCATCGCCCCGAACAGCGTCACGATGGGAAGCACGCGCAAAAGCAACCGCAAAACCCAGCCGCCCGTCCGCGCCATCAGCGCATCGCCAAGGCAGAAGGGCACCGTTCCCAGCAGCAACAGCGCCATGACCTCCAGCCGCGGCCCGGTGGGGATGAAGGCCGCGCCATAGCGGTCGAGCGCCACCGCAAAGACCCCCAAGCCCCAGACCAGCAAGAGAGCGAAACCCAACCAGTGGACCCGTCGCGGCCCCTGCCCCGCCCGCCAAAGCAGCGCCAGCTGCACCACGCCCCAGACCCCGAAGAAGGCCGCCAGCGCGCCAAAGGCGCTCAGCCCCAGCGCGCCTGAGGGGAAGAACACCGCTGCCGCAAGTGCGGGGGCCACGGGCACCGCCAGTGCCAGCCACGCGCCGCGCTTGCGGCTGTCGCCCGCGCCGGTCCGTTTCACCAGCATCGCCAAGGGCCACGCCAGCGCCAGCAACGATGCCAACAGCAGCAGCAGCCAAGGCGCGATAACCGGCAGGGGGCCAGACCCCGCCCGCCCCGTCGCATCCGCGATCCAGTCCCGCGCCTCGACCAGCGTCTTGGGGCTGTAAAGCACACCCACGTGCCCCACCAGCGGCGCGGCCACCACCCGACGTTGCACGCCCTCTGCCGTGACCGTCTCACCCTCCCCCGCCGCCATCTCGACCAGCTGCAGCCGGTCCAGCGCCACCTCCCGCAGCCGCCCCTCGAAGGCCCCCGACACGATCAGCAATCGCTCGGGAAAGGCAGGTGTCACAGCGTCCGAATACATCGAAATCGCGACGACCGCCGCCGTCTCGATCCTGTCCGACGCGCGAATCACCACATCTGTTGCCATCGAATGGCCCAGCAGCGCCACCGGCCCCGCGACGCCCGGCAGGTCACGCGCGGCCTGCGTCACCGCGACCGTCTGCGCCACAAGCTGCGCCGTGGTCCCTTCCAGCGTCGTCACATCCGCATCCATCGGCACCCTATGCCGCCCGTGCCCGTGAAAATCGAAGGCTGCGACAGTGAACCCGGCCCGCGCCAGCGCAATCGAGATCGGCTCCATCATCTGCCGCGACCCCGCATAGCCATGGGCCACCACGACCAGCGGCGCGGGATCGTCGCCAAGACCCCGCCAGAGGGTCACGGGCGTCTCACCCAGCGTCATCCGCTCGGACGTCACGCCCGCCCGCTGCCGCTCCAGCATCACCACGGCAAACAGCGCGCCCAGCAGGGCCGCGACGGTGACAATCCTGAGCATGCGGGTCCGGGTCATATCCGTCACCCTAAGCCAAGCGGGGGGCCAGCGGAATACGCAGCCCCCTCAGGCCAGTGCGGCAAAATCGTAATCCACCGCCGCCAGCGCCGCGCGGCTCACATCCGGCCCGGCCAGCGCCTTGCGCGCCTGCATATGGGTGCGGGCGTTATTCACCGTCTCGACCGCCGACAGCCGCGCGTCGGCAAAGCGGAAGATCGCACCATCGGCGCGGCGGTGCGTCGCGTCCCCGGGCGCGGCCAGCCCCGCGATCTGCAGCTTGGCATCGGCCTGATCCGACCAGAACCACGGCACGGCGGCATAGGGCATGTCTTCGCCCTTGATCAGCCGCTTTGCGATCAGCCGCGCGTGGTCCGTCGCCGCCTGCACCGATTCCAGCCGCACCGGCCGACCCGTCGTGGGGTCGGGAAAGACCGCGCAATCCCCCAGCGCCGAGATATCCGGATCGGCTGTCAGCAGCCGGTCGTTCACCACGACGCCGTTGTTCACCTCCAGCCCCGCCTCGCCCGCCAGTTCCGCGTTCGGCACGACGCCCGCGGCCATCAGCACGATATCGGCGGCGACCTCCGTGCCACTTTTCAGGACCATTCCGGCGCCAGTCACCTCTGCCGCCGGATCACCCAGATGCAGCACCGTGCCCAACCTTTTATGCAGGTCCTTGAAGTAGCTCGATATCTCTGGCGACACGACACGCGCCATCAGGCGTGGTGCGGCCTCGGCCACCGTCACGTCATGCCCCAGACCGCGCGCGACCGCCGCGAACTCCAGCCCGATGAAGCCGCCGCCGATCACGGCACAGCGCTTGGGGCTGTCCAGCACCGTGCGCAGCGTCTGCGCATCCGCCAGCGTCCGCAGATCAAGGCACCGCTCCGCCCCCGGTATCGGCGGGCGCAGGTTGCGGGTGCCAGTGGCAAGGATCAGGTGGTCATAGGCAAAGCTGCGGTCGCCCGCATGGACCACGCGTCCGGCCCGGTCGATCCGGTCCACCCATGTCTCGGTCACCAGCTCGACCGCGTTCTTGTCGTAGAAACTTTCGGGCCGCAGACGCAGCGCAGCAGCGTCACCGGACTTCAGATAGGCCTTGGACAGCGGCGGACGCTGATAGGGCAGCCCCGCCTCGCCGCCGATCAACGTCAGCGCGCCGGTGTAGCCTTCCTGCCGCAGGCTGATCGCGGCCTGAAGCCCCCCCTGCCCTGCCCCGATGATGACGATGCGATCCATATGTCAGTACTGCGCCTCGGGCAGATGCACCACAAGCCCGTCAAGGTCGGGCGTCAGCGTGATCTGGCAGGACAGGCGCGAGTTTGGCTTCACCTCGCCTGCGGCACAATCAAGCATGTCATCCTCGCCGTCGTTGCGCGCGCCGGTCTTGCCCTGCCATGCCTCGTCCACGTAGCAGTGACAGGTCGCGCACATCATCGACCCGCCGCATTCGCCCACGATCCCGGCCACGTCGTTGTCCAGCGCGGTCTGCATCACGTTGCTGAAAGCCTCCCCCTCGACCGTCGTCGTCGTGCCGTCGGCGGCGATATAGGTCACTTTTACCATGTCTCTCTCCTCAATTCAGCGTCACGGGCAGGTTGATCGGGCCGCGAAACCCGAAACCGCGCCATTTCACGGCCTGCGGGTCGGGCATGGTCATGTGCGGGAACCGCTCGAACAGGGCGGGCAACATGATCTCGCCCACCGTGCGGCGCGCCACATGGGCCCCGGCGCAGTGGTGCGGCCCGGACCCGAAGGCTTGATGCGGGTTCTTGTCGCGAAAGACAACAAAGTCCTCGCCGTTCTCGAACACGTCTTCGTCGCGGTTGGCGCTGGCCTGAATGGTCATCACCGTGTCACCCTTGGGGATGTCGAAGCCGCCGATCTGGCAGTCCTCCTTGACCAGACGCGAGGACGCCTGAATAGGCGCGACCCAGCGCACGCCTTCCTCGAAGGTCTGGCCCCAGGCCTCCTGTCGTTTGACCTCTTCCAGCTGGTCGGGGTTGGTCAAAAGCCCGTAGATCAGCGTTGCCAGCGCATCGCGCGGCTCGTTGATGCCGCCACCGATGGCGATCTTGAGGTTCGCGTAGATCTGGCTTTTCGGGATCGGGTCCTTGGCGTTCAGCATGATCGCGAAGGCCGAGGCGTTGGGGTTCGCCTTGTGATAATCGATCAGGCTGTCGAAATGCGCGTTCATCTCGGCATTGGCCCGGTCGCTGACCGCAAAGGGTTCAGGCCGCCAGCCGAAATTGCCTGCCCCATCGATCAGCTGCTGCGACCAGCGCTGCATCGTGTCGGCATCCGCATCACCCAGCCCCAAAATCTGCGTCAGGATATCGGCAGCGACCGGACCGCATAGCGCGCCGAACAGATCGACGGTTTCGCCCCGTGGCAGGCTGTCGAGATAGCGGTCGGTCAACTCGCGGTAAATGTCTGCCCAGTTCTGTTTGATGACCTTGGGCGTATAGGCCATCTGCATCGCCATACGCTCGCGCCGGTGTTCGGCCCCGTCCTTGCGCATCAGCGTATGCGCCTGAAACGCGGGCTTCATCGGCGTGTTCGGATCGTCGGATGAAAACGTCTCGGGGTCGTCCTTGACCATCTTGGTATAGGCCGCCTTGGTCAGAAAGGTCCGGCCAACGGACGTGACGCGCACCACCGGCGTTGTCGCCCGCATCTGCCGGTAGATAGGATAGGGGTCCAACGTCAGCGCGTCGATACCGACACTGTCGTTCACGGGGGCCAAAGGCATTGCGGTCTCCTCCCAAAGTCCTGGCGCGCACCCTGCCCAACCGGCCCACATCGGGCAAGCCGATGGGGTTGATAACCGTGATCTGATTATCCGATAGTGCCCCCCATGATCCCGCCCCAAAACCTCGATCTTCGCAGTCTGCACATCCTGACCGTCGTTCACCGCGAAGGCAGCTTTTCCCGCGCGGCCGAGGTGCTGCGCGTCAATCAATCCGTGGTCAGCTACGCCATCGACAAGCTGCGCGGCGTCTTTGGCGACCCGCTTTTCGTGCGCGAAGGCGGGCGCACCTTACCCACGGAACGCTGCGAGGCCATCGCCCGCCACGCCAGCCGCATCCTGTCGGACGTGGCCACCCTGCAAGAGGCACCGGCCTTCGACCCCGGCACCGCGCAAGGGCGGCTGATTATCGCCTGCAACTTCTACGAACGCGCCCTATTGGTGCCGCGCATCGCAGCGGACCTGCGGCGCGCGGCCCCGCAGCTTCAGATCGAGGTGGTGGATGCAGGCGGCACCGGTCACGAGCGTCTGTTCGACGGGTCGGCGGATCTGCTGATCGGCCCTTACCGCAGGCAGGACGCGGCCCTTTACGAACGCGGCCTGCTGACGGACACCTACGCCTGCCTGATGGACCCCGCCCATCCCGCCGGCGCCGCGCCGCCCACGCTGGACGCCTACCTTGGATTTCAGCACATCGTCGTCACCTACGGCGGGCGCTGGACCTCGCCCTATCTGGCCGAACTCGACCGGCTGGGGCACCGGCTGCAGGCGCCCCTGCGGGTGCCCGGCCCGGCGGGCATCGCGCGGCTGGTGGCGGGGTCCGACCTTGTGGCGACCGTACCGCGCAGGCTCGCCCGCGACATGGCACAGGGTCTGGCCATGCAGCCCTGCCCCGTGGATGTGACCCTGTCGGTCAAGATGGTCTGGAGCCAGCGCACCCACCACGCCGCCCTGCCCGCTTGGGCGCGCGAGCGTATCGCAGGCTTGGCGACCTAAGCCGCAGCCTGCAAGCCTCTGAAATACTTACATATCCCTACACCCAAAACCAAAAACCTTCCCCGTGGGGAAGGTTTCAGGCCGCACCGACCTTCCCCATGGGGAAGGTCAGCTTCCGTCGAGGGTATCGAGCAGCAATGCGATGCCCTGTTCGAGCCTGCGTCGGTCGACGCCTGTCAGATCGCGGTCCAGCTTCAGCGTCAGCTGCCCCTCGCCCGCCGTGCATTTCACACGCTCGCCGGCGTGGCGCAGGTCAAAAGTCGTGCGGGGGCGCCGCGCGGTCTTTGGCCCATCGCCCTCAGCCCTTTGCGGGGGCGCCTCGGGCTCTTCGCCGACGAAACTGCGCACCAGCGCCAGCTCTTCCTCCGGCGTGCGATGCCGCGCTTCCTCGAAGTGTGCGGCCAGCCGCGCCAGCGCGCCGTTGCCCGCCTCCAACCGCTTGAGCAGCGCCAAACCAAGGTTGCGCGGCAGGCGCTCGGCATGTGTCAGGTGCTTGTCGGCCATCTCCATCAGGCGGGCAAAGCTGCGGATATAGCTGCGCTTGTTATAGGCGGCGGATTTGAACAGCTCGGCCACGGCGTCCTCGACGCTCATCTGCGGCGTGTCGGGATCGGCGGAATAAGCGCGGGCGACGTTCGCCATCTCGGCAAAGGACAGATCACGGCGCACGAGGTTTTCGTCCACCATCTGCCGGTAAAGCCCCGCGATACCTTCCCCACGGGGAAGGACGGCGGCGGGAATCTCGGCCCAGCCATCGCCCTCTTCGGCCTGCAACATCCGGTAAGCGGTCATCCGGCGGTAGCCCTGGATCAACTCGTAGCGCCCGTCGGCGCGTTCCTCTACGCGGATCGGGTTCGACAGCCCCACGTCGCGGATAGACGCGACAAGCTCCGGCAGGTCTTCGTCGTCGCCCTTCTTGCGGTCGCGTACCAGCGCCTCGGTCAGAATGTCGTCCACGGGGATCATCCGCGTGACAAGACCGGCCTTTTTCAACGCCACATATTCATGGGCCAGCGAATCGTTCTCGGCCCTGATCCGCGCCTCGGCAGCGGCGCGTTCGGTCATGGCACCGGCGTTTTCGGAAATGGCGCTGGCCATCGGGCTGCGGCGCTTGGGCTCGTCCAGTGAAGAGATCTGCGGGCCGGGGTCGGCCTCGGGCATCTCGATGTCGAAGACGCGGCGTTTCTTGGTCATGTTCTGCTCCTCTCACACCTTCCCCACGGGGAAGGTCGGGGTTGATCTCAGGCTCTAACGGGCCTTTCGGGTCTCATTCGTCTCGGCCATCTCGCGCCATGCGACCAGCAGGCTCGCGTGATATTCCTCCCACGCGCGGTCGAATGTCGTCCGCGCGCGGCGCCATGTCTCGCGCGTCATTTCGCGATAGTCGATCTCGTAGACCGAGCTGAGGAAGCGGTTCGACTGCTCGACCGCGCGGGTCATCTCGATGGTGTTTTCCATCAGCTTATCCTCGAACACCTTGCCGAAGGCCTGATACATCGCGCGGTGCAAGTCGTTGCCAGGCTCGAAGCGGGTCAACAGAAAGCGTACGTCGCGGAAGACCTTGGGCAGGTCCATGTTCCCCGTGGGGAAGGTGCCGGTGAAGCCATGCGCCAGATCCTCCAGCGCCTCGGACAGCTGGCCGATAAAGGACGTGGTGCTGTCGTATTCCCAGTACCCGGGACCGGAAGGGATGCACAGCATGTCCGCCGCAAAGACCGCGTTCATCGACTGGTAACCGATCGCGGGCGGGCAGTCGAAAAAGATCAGGTCCCATTCGTCGTCGGGCAACTGGTCGAGATAGCGAGACACGGCAGCAAAGAACGACCATTCGGGGTTGAGGTGACGATACTGGGCGCTGGCGAATTCCACGAAGGCCGCGTTGGCGCAGGACGGGATGATGTCGATGGTCGACCAGTTGGTCGGCCGAATGAAGTCGTGTATCCGCAGCGTCTGCAAACCAAGATCGCGGATCGAATCGGGGATGCTGCGCTGGGGCAGGGAGGCACCGCTTTCGGCAGCGACCGAGGTGGCGTTCATGCGGTCTGTCTCGTGCACCAGATCCCGGGCCATGATGCCCCAGACGGTCTGCTCCTCGCTCACATCCGTAAGACCCATCGAATGCGACAGCGTCGCCTGCGGGTCGAAGTCGACCACCAGCACGCGGTAGCCCTGGAGGGCGGCGGCATGGGCGAAGTGCAGGGCGACGGTCGACTTGCCGGCACCGCCCTTGAAATTGGCGATGGCGGACCGAAAGGCGCGCCCCTTGGGGCGTTCGGGCATCAGGGGCTTGCCGCGCGACTTGAGCTTGCGGCGCAGCGTGTTGACCTCTTCGAGGCTGAACCACCGCTGCCGCCCGTCGGGTTCGACCTTCCCCGTGGGGAAGGTGGGGTCGGCGGCCAAGCGTCCGCGAAAGGTGGACTGATTCATCCCGAGGATCAGCTCGGACACCTCCCACGAGGAGAAGCGGCGCAGGGTCTTTTCATTCTCGGGCGAGAAGGTCTGCTGCCTAATCCAGCCCTGCATCTTGAGTGAGCGGGCCTGTAGCGCGCGAAGGTCGTCGTGATCTACCATGATTTCGCCGGACGTTAATTTGAGTTCTTTTCCCAAATACGCTGAATTTGGCGTTTCTGTCCAGTGCAGATAAGATGGTGTCACGAAACGCGTTCAGCGTGCGGGGCCTTGGATCATTGGCATTGTGCAGCCCGAGGATCCGAATCACCTTCCCCGCGGGGAAGGTCGGGATAGAGCCTGATTTAGGGGGACAGGCTGGCACGCCCCACCACCCATTGGGGGGACATCAAGGGCCATTAGGGTGACGCCCTGCATGTCCCCCAATACCATAAAGATACCGATTTAGATTCAAGGATTGGGTCGAAGCAACGAGGTGGGAACGCGAATCCTTGACAGGGGCAGCTAAATCAACGCTAATTCCTGCAGGGTTGGGAAAAGCGTTGTGAAAGCCTTACACCACCGTGCGTTAGACACGGGAAACGCAACACCCCCAGCCCCGAGGTAGACTAACCCTGACGACTCGGGTGCAGGACAATGAGATGAGCCAGATCAAGGCGGTGGGTCGCAGCGCCCCCGCGATGAAATATGACATTCTGACTGCGTTGATGGTTTTGTCCGCGCATGATGGCGGAGTCGACGGGCGTCTTGCCGGGCGGCTGACGCTGCTGATCACCGCGCGGTTCAACTGGCAACGCGGGTCTCTGGCCACGGGCCTGCGCGAGATCGCGCGGCTTTGGGGCGTGACGGAACGGACGGCCAAGCGCGAGATGGCGGCGCTGAAGGCGCGGGGCTGGATCACGGTGCGCCGGGCGGCGGCAAGGGGGCGAGTCACGGAATACGGGCTGGACCTGACGGCAATTCTGGATGCAACGCGGGCGCATTGGGCGGCGGTCGGTCCGGATTTTGTCGCGCGGATGGGGGCAGGGGCCTCTGAAGCCCCAGGCAATGTCGTGCCATTCCAGCCTGCGGGGGCCGTGCAGGCCGAAGGTCACGTGGGCACGCTTTGGCCCGGTGCGGCGCAACGGCTGGCGGCGGCGGACGGGGCGACCTACACGGCGTGGTTCGCGCGGCTGGCCGAGGCGGAGCGGACGGCGACCGCGCTGACGCTGCATGCGCCCAGCAAGTTCGCGGCGCAATACATCCAGACGCATCTGATCGGGCGGTTGCTGGCCGCGGTGAGCGCCGAGGACCCCAGCGTCATGACGGTGCGGGTGATCGGTTAGAGTCCGCGCGGGCCGTGATCAGGTCGCGCAGGGTGGTGACGGCAGGGCTGAAAGGTTCACCCGCGCGGCTGACGATGCCGAAATCCGCGACGGCCATGTCCTGTGCGACGGGCAGAATGTCGAGCCGGCTGCCAAGCGCTGCGCGCTGGATGAAAAAGTCGCCCACCGCGCGGGCGAGGGGGGCGATCGCGTTGGTGTCGTGCAGCAGCGCGAGGGTAAATAGGATCGAGGTGGTGCCGATAACGCGGCGCGGCATCGGCAGGCCGCGGTCCAGCAGATAGGTTTCCGCCGTGCGCCGCAGCAAGCCGCCGGGGGGCTGCATGACCCAGTCAAAGGCAAGGCAATCCTGCAGCGTTGGGGCAGGGGCCCGCGACAGCGGGTGATGCAGGCGGACGATCAGCGAAATGGGTTCGGCGCCGATCTTGTGCAGGGCGAAGGGGCGCGCGTCGGCTGAATCGGGGACGCGCCCGATGTAGAAGTCGAGATCGTCGGCCAGCAGCGCCTCGGCCAGCCGGTCCGAGGTTTCGACCCGCACGGTGACCGAGATGTCCGGGTAAGCGAGCCGTGCCTCACGCATGGCGGGCAGCAGCAATTCCAGCGAAGGACCTGTAACAGAGCCTACGCGGACGTGGCCGCGCACACCGCTGCCGATCTGCCCGACCTTGCGGTAGGCGCTGTCCAGACCCTTGAGCGTGGCCGTGGCCTGATCGGCAAGGATGTGGCCTGCCTCGGTCAGTGTGACACCGCGCGGGCGGCGGGTGTAGAGCGGTGTGCCCGCCATCGTGTCGAGCTGTGCCAGAAGCCGCGATGCGGCGGGCTGCGTCATGCCGACCTGTGCGGCGGCCGCGCCGATCTGGCCGCTGTCGCGCAGGGCGGCCAGCAGGCGCAGCTGCGAGAACTTGAGCCCGCGCCGGACAAGATCATCCTGCGTGCGGTGTGGGGTCTGGGCCATGCTTTGGCTATATCCGAATTGCTATATCAAAATCCATAATCGCTATTTGATATATATAACGGTTTGGCGCAAGCCTGCCCCGTCGCCGGAGGACCGGCACGCAAGAAGGGCGGGATGACAAGATTCCGTCCACCCAGGGAGGAAATTATGAATTTCACGCGACGCGCACTCGGTGCGACGGCAATGGCTGCCGTTCTGATGACACCGGCATTTGCCCAGAAAAACGGCACCATCGGCATCTCGATGCCCACCAAATCCTCGGCCCGCTGGATCGCCGATGGCGAGAACATGGTGCAGCAGTTCGAAGAGGCAGGCTATGCCACCGATCTGCAATATGCCGAAGACGACATTCCCAACCAGCTGGCCCAGATCGAGAACATGCTGACCAAGGGCGTCGATGCTCTGGTCATCGCGGCGATCGACGGCACCACGCTGACCAACGTGCTGGCCAACGCCGCCGCCATGGACGTGCCGGTCGTGGCCTATGACCGCCTGATCCGCGATTCGGGCGACGTGAGCTACTATGCGACCTTCGACAACTTCCAGGTCGGCGTGCAGCAGGCCAATACCCTTGTGCAGGGTCTGGAAGAGCGGTTCCCCGATGCCGAGACGTGGAACGTGGAGCTGTTCGGCGGGTCGCCCGACGACAACAACGCCTACTTCTTCTACGATGGTGCCATGTCGGTGCTTCAGCCGATGATCGACGATGGCCGCGTCACCGTGGTGTCGGGTCAGTCCGGCATGGACACCGTCGGCACGCTGCGGTGGGACGGGTCCGTCGCACAGGCGCGCATGGATAACCTGTTGTCCGCCAACTACACCGACGAGACGGTCCACGGCGTTCTGTCGCCCTATGACGGTCTGTCCATCGGCATCATTTCGTCCCTGCGGGGCGTGGGCTACGGCTCTGGCGACATGCCGATGCCGATCGTATCCGGTCAGGATGCGGAAATCCCCTCGGTCAAGGCGATCATGCGCGGCGATCAGTATTCGACGATCTTCAAGGACACCCGCGAACTGGCCGGTGTGACCGTGGGCATGGTCGATGCGCTGCTGCAGGGTGGCGAGCCGCAGATCAACGACACCGAAACCTACGACAACGGTGTCATGGTCGTGCCGTCCTACCTGCTGGAGCCGGTGCCGGTGACCGAAGAGAACATCAATTCGGTGCTGATCGAGTCGGGCTACTACGACGCCTCCGATATCGAGTGATCCTCCCGGTGGCGGTGGGGGGGCCCGCTGCCACATCTCCCTCCGGTGGCAACACCGGGGGGCTTTACCATTCTAGACGGGGGGAGCGGGTCATGGGGACCATTCTCGAAATGCGCGGGATCACCAAGGAATTTCCGGGGGTCAAGGCGCTGGACGACGTCAGCCTGAAGGTCGAAGAGGGCGAGATACACGCGCTTGTCGGCGAAAACGGCGCGGGAAAATCGACACTGATGAGGGTGCTTTCGGGCGTTTATCCGCACGGCAGCTACAGCGGCGACATCGTCTATGACGGCAAGGTGCAGCAGTTCGGGACGATCCGCGACAGCGAAAGCCGTGGCATCATCATCATCCATCAGGAGCTTGCGCTGATCCCGCTGTTGTCGGTGGCCGAGAACATCTTTCTGGGCAACGAGCGCAGCCGGGGCGGGGTCATCGACTGGCGCGAGACCGAACGCCGTGCGGTCGAGCTGTTGGCGCGCGTCGGGCTCAAGGAAAACCCCAAGACGCCGGTGGCCGATCTGGGTCTGGGCAAGCAACAACTGGTCGAGATCGCCAAGGCCCTGTCCAAGGACGTGCGGCTGCTGATCCTCGATGAGCCGACATCGTCGCTGAACGAACAGGACAGCGAACAACTGCTGCAGCTGATGATGGAGTTCCGCAAGCAGGGGGTCACCTCGATCCTCATCAGCCACAAGCTGAACGAGATTTCCCGCGTCGCAGACACGATCACCGTGATCCGCGACGGGGCGGCGGTGTCGCGGCTGGATTGCAAGGACGGCATCAGCGAAGACGACATCATCCGTGACATGGTGGGCCGGTCGCTGGACGACCGTTATCCGCCGCGCGTGGATCACGGCACCGGCGAGCGGGCGATGGAGGTCGCCAACTGGACCGTGCATCACCCCATCGACAGTGACCGGACCGTCGTCAAGGACGTGTCGTTTCACGTCAACAAGGGCGAGGTTCTGGGCATCGCCGGGCTGATGGGGGCAGGGCGCACGGAACTGGCGATGAGCCTTTTCGGGCGGTCCTATGGCACCAACATCAGCGGCACGGCCCGGATCAACGGGCAGGTGGCCGACCTGTCCAACGTGCGCGCGGCGATCAACGCGGGGCTGGCCTATGCCACCGAGGACCGCAAGACCTACGGGCTGGTCCTGGACCAGACGATCCGGCGCAACGTGCCTTTGGCGAACCTGAACGCGGTGGCGAACGGCATTGTCGTCAACACCAAGCGCGAAGGCGAGGTCGCGGAGACCTACCGCAAACGGCTGAACATCAAGTCCAGCAGCATTGAGCAGGAGACGATCAACCTGTCGGGCGGCAACCAGCAGAAGGTCGTGCTGTCCAAGTGGCTGTTCGCGGACCCCGACATCCTGATTCTCGACGAGCCGTGCCGGGGCATCGACGTGGGCGCGAAATTCGAAATCTACACGGTGATCCGCGAGCTTGCCGCACAAGGCAAGGCGGTCATCGTCATCTCGTCGGAGATGCCTGAACTTCTGGGAATCACCGACCGGCTTTACGTCATGAACGAAGGCCGCTTCGTGGGCGAGATGCCCACCAGCGAGGCCAGTCAGGAAAAGATCATGACACGCATCATCAAATCGGGGGAAAGCATCATATGAGCGAGATCACGGATACATCGGGCCAGTCCGCCGGGGGCCGGGAGGCCCGCGCAAGCTGGCGCTTTCTCAAGAACCACCTGCGCGAATACGGGATCCTGTTCGCGCTGATCGCGATCATGGCGTTCTTTCAGGTCGCGACGGGGGGCATCCTTCTCAAGCCCGTGAACCTGACGAACCTCGTACTGCAGAACTCCTACATCGTCATCATGGCGATCGGGATGCTGCTGGTGATCGTGGCAGGGCATATCGACCTGAGCGTGGGGTCGGTGCTGGGCTTTATCGGGGCACTGGCCGCCGTGATGATCGTCAACTGGGACATGCCCTATCTGCTGGCGGGCGCGCTGTGCCTTGTCGCGGGGGCGCTGATCGGGGCGGCGCAGGGCTTCTGGATCGCCTATTTCCGCATCCCGTCCTTTATCGTGACGCTGGCGGGGATGCTGGTGTTCAAGGGGGCAACGAGAAGGCGGCGATGCTGTCGGGCATCAACTCCAAGCGGCTGACCTTTCTGACCTTCGCCAACATGGGGATGCTGGCGGCACTTGCCGGACTGGTCTTTGCCGCGCGCCTGAACACGGCGACGCCCAAGGCGGGGGCCGCGTTCGAGCTGGACGTGATCGCGGCGGTCTTCATCGGCGGTGCGTCGATGGCGGGCGGCGTGGGCACGGTCGTCGGCGCCGTGATCGGGGCCTTCATCATGGGGGTCATGAACAACGGCATGTCCATTCTGGGGATCGGCATCGATTACCAGCAGGTGATCAAGGGGCTGGTGCTGCTGGCCGCCGTGATCTTCGACGTCATGAACAAGAAGAAAGGGTAAGCTGATGCTTCTCTCGCAATACAAGACCGACGACGGACGCACGCAACTGGTCGCCCGCGACGGATCGGAAGCCTATGAGGTCAAGACCAGACTGTCGCTTTACGAGATCGCGCAGGAGGCGATTGAACAGGGCGTGTCGATCCGTGACCACGTCCTGTCGCTGGGGCTAGGGGGCGCCGTCGATCTGGAGCAGCTGGCGCAGGAGGGGCGGATGCTGCCGCCGCTGACCCATCCCGACCCCGCGCATCTGCATCTGACCGGAACGGGGCTGACACATCTGGGGTCCGCGTCCACGCGGGCGGCGATGCACAGCAAGAAGCCCGAGGACGAGACGGATTCGATGAAGATGTTCCGCATGGGTGTCGAGGGTGGCAAGGCCACCAATGGCGTGGCGGGCGTCCAGCCCGAATGGTTCTACAAGGGCACGGGCGCTGCACTGGTCGCGCCGGGTGCGCCGCTGCCCAGCCCCGCATTCGCGCTAGACGGTGGCGAAGAGCCCGAGATCGCGGGGGTCTATGTGATCGCCGCCGATGGCACGCCCTGCCGGATCGGCTTTGCGCTGGCCAACGAGTTTTCGGACCACGTGACCGAGCGGCAGAACTATCTTTACCTGGCCCATTCCAAGCTGCGCCCCTGTGCCATCGGGCCGGAGCTGCTGGTGGGCGATCTGCCCGACAGCGTCGAAGGCGTCAGCCGCATCCGGCGCGGGGGGGATGTGATCTTTGAAAAGCCGTTCCTGTCGGGCGAGGCGAACATGTCGCACACGGTCCACAATCTGGAGCATCATCACTTCAAATACGACCTGTTCCGCCAGCCGGGTGACGTGCATGTGCATATGTTCGGCACTGCGACCCTGTCCTTTGCGGATGGCATCACGCCGCAGGATGGCGACGTGTTCGAGATCGAATGCACGCCCTTCGGTCTGCCGCTGCGCAACGCGCTGGCGCACAAACCCTTGGGCCGCGCCGAGCCGCTGACCGAAATCCGGGTGGTATCATGACGTTCCAACCCGCCGAATGGCCCCGCAAGCTGCGCTCGCAAGAGTGGTATGGCGGCACCAGCCGCGACAACATCTACCACCGTGGCTGGCTCAAGAACCAAGGCTATCCGCACGATCTGTTCGACGGGCGGCCCGTGATCGGCATCCTGAACACATGGTCGGACCTGACGCCCTGCAACGGGCATCTGCGCGAACTGGCCGAAAAGGTGAAGGCGGGCATCTGGGAGGCGGGGGGCTTTCCGCTGGAGGTGCCGGTGTTCAGCGCGTCCGAAAACACGTTCCGCCCCACGGCGATGATGTATCGCAACCTTGCCGCCATGGCGGTCGAGGAGACGATGCGCGCCCAGCCCATCGACGGGGCCGTGCTGCTGGTCGGTTGCGACAAGACCACGCCGAGCCTGATGATGGGGGCTGCCAGCACCGACATTCCGTCCATCGTCGTCACCGGCGGGCCGATGCTGAACGGCTGGTTCCGGGGCGAACGGGTCGGGTCGGGCACCGCGCTGTGGCAGATGTCCGAGGACATCAAGGCCGGCAAGATGAGCCAGGAAGACTTTCTCGAAGCCGAGCAGGCGATGAGCCGGTCGTCGGGCACCTGCAACACGATGGGCACCGCCAGCACCATGGCCAGCATGGCCGAGGCACTTGGCATGGCGCTGTCGGGCAATGCCGCGATCCCCGCCGTCGATGCGCGGCGCAGGGTCATGGCGCAGCTGACCGGGCGGCGCATCGTGCAGATGGTCAAGGACGACCTGAAGCCGTCTGACGTGATGACGAAAGAGGCTTTCGAGAACGCGATCCGCGTGAATGGTGCGATTGGCGGGTCCACGAATGCCGTGGTGCATATCCTCGCGATGGCTGGGCGCTGCGGGGTCGATCTGACGCTGGATGACTGGGACCGTCTGGGCCGCGACGTGCCGACGATTGTGAACCTGATGCCCTCGGGGAAATACCTGATGGAAGAGTTCTTTTACGCCGGTGGCCTGCCGGTCGTGCTGAAACGGCTGGGCGAGGCGGGGATGCTGCACCGCGACGCGCTGACCGTGTCGGGCGGCGGCATCTGGGACGAGGTCAAGGACGCGCAGAACTGGAACGAGGACGTGATCCTGCCGGTGGACAAGGCGCTGGCCGCATCGGGCGGCATCGCCGTGCTGCGGGGCAATTTGGCGCCCAACGGCGCGGTGCTGAAACCGTCCGCCGCGACGCCCGCGCTGATGCAGCACCGGGGCCGTGCGGTCGTGTTCGAGGATATCGACGACTACAAGGCGCGGATCAACGACGACGCGCTCGATATCGACGAGACCTGCATCATGGTCATGAAGAACTGCGGTCCCAAGGGCTATCCGGGCATGAGCGAGGTCGGCAACATGGGCCTGCCGCCCAAGGTGCTGAAAAAGGGGATCACCGACATGGTCCGTATCTCGGACGCGCGGATGTCGGGCACCGCCTACGGCACCGTGGTTCTGCATACCGCGCCCGAGGCGGCGGTGGGCGGGCCGCTGGCCGTGGTGCGGACGGGCGACATGATCGAGTTGGACGTGCCCAACCGGCGGCTGCATCTGGATATTTCCGATGCGGAACTGGCGGACCGGCTGGCGGCGTGGACGCCTGCGACGGACGGACCGGAAAGCGGCTATACCAAGCTGTTCCATGACCATGTCGAAGGGGCCGATACCGGCGCGGACTTCGATTTCCTCAAGGGATGCCGTGGAAACGAGGTGCCCCGTGACAGCCACTGACCCCATCAGGATCGCCATCGTCGGCGTGGGCAAGATCGCCCGCGACCAGCATATCCCGGCTCTGGCCGCCGACCCGCGCTATGATCTGGCCGCGACGGTCAGCCGGTCGGGCGGCGTGGAGGGTGTCGCGAACTTCGACACCGTCGCGGCGCTGCTGGAGGTGTGACCCTGTTCGCCACATGGCATTCGCGCCATGCGGCAGGGGTCGTCCCCGCGCGGGACTGGCTGGCGGACAAGCACGTCACCCGCATCCGCATCGACTGGAAGGAAGACGTGCGCAAGTGGCACCCCGGTCAGGACTGGATCTGGGAGCCGGGCGGTCTGGGCGTCTTTGACCCCGGCATCAACGCGCTGTCGATCCTGACGGCGATCTGCCCGGTGCCGCTGCATCTGACGGCGGCGGATTTGACCTTTCCGGCCAACCGTGACACGCCCATCGCAGCCGATCTGACCTTTACGGACGGGGCCGGGATCGACGCCACCGCCGGTTTCGACTGGCGGCAGCAGGGCGGCGAGATCTGGGAGATCGCGGTCGAGACCGAGGCAGGCCCCCTGCGCCTGACCGAGGGCGGATCGCGCCTGTTTCTTGACGGAGCGGAGCAGGATCTGACCGAACCGGGCGAATACCCCGACCTATACCGGCACTTCGCGACGCTTGTCGCGCAGGGCCAATCGGACGTGGACAGCAGCCCGCTGATCCATGTGGCCGATGCCTTCATGCTGGGTCGCCGCATCGCGGACGACCCGTTTCACGACTGACCTGAACGGAGCAACTTATGACCGACCTGACTGGACGCCACCTGATTGACGGAACCTGGACCGAGGGCGGAAATACCTTTGAATCCGACCCCGTATCCGGCAAACCGATGACCGTATGCAACGGCGGCAAGGCCGAGATCGATGCGGCCATGCGGGCCGCCGAGACCGCCTTTGAAACCTACGGCTGGACCAGCCGCGCCGAGCGTGCCGATTTCCTTGACGCCATCGCGGAAGAGATCGAAGCACGCGTCGATGCCATCACCGAGGTGGGCATGGCCGAGACCGGTCTGCCCGAACCGCGCCTGCGGTCGGTGGAACTGCCGCGCACGGCGAACCAGATCCGCCTGTTCGCCAGCCACATCCGCGCGGGCGACTACCTTGACCGTCGCCATGACGCAGCCCTGCCAGACCGTCAGCCCATGCCGCGCCCGGATCTGCGGATGATCCAGCGTCCCCTGGGTCCGGTGGGTGTCTTTGGCGCGTCGAACTTCCCGCTGGCCTTTTCGACCGCCGGGGGCGACACCGCCGCCGCACTCGCTGCGGGCTGCCCCGTCGTCTACAAAGGCCACCCCGGCCACCCCGGCTGCGGCGAGCTGGTCGCGCAGGCGATCCATGCGGCCATCGAAAAGACAGGCATGCCCAAGGGCGTCTTCGGCTTCGTGCAGTCCAACACCACCGAGGCGGGCGTAGCACTGGTGTTGCACGAGATCACCCGCGCCGTGGGCTTCACCGGGTCCTTCGGGGGCGGCAAGGCGCTCTTTGATCTGGCGATGGGCCGCGACGAGCCGATCCCGTTTTACGGCGAGCTGGGGGCCATCAACCCTGTCTTCGTGATGCCCGCCGCGCAATCCGCGCGGGGGGGTGATATCGGCACCGCTTGGGCCGGGTCGCTGACGATGGGTGTGGGGCAGTTCTGCACCAACCCCGGCGTCGTGATCCTGCAAGAGGGCGAGGGGGCCGGTGCCTTTGTATCCGCCGCCGCCGCCGCGCTGTCGGGCGTCGATGCGCAGCCGATGCTGACCGGCGGCGTGGCCAAGGGCTACCAGTCCAGCACGTCCAAGGTCGCGGGCATCGACGGGCTGAAAGCCCATGTCCACACCGCCTGCGAGGGGCGCAAGGGCGCGCCCGCGATGTTCGAAGTGTCGGGCGACGACTGGCTGGCGCATCCCGAACTGGCCGAGGAAATGTTCGGCCCCGCCGGGATCGTCGTGCGGGCCAAGGACGCAGCGCAGGTGGGCGAGATCGCGCGCGGTCTGCACGGCCAGCTGACCGCGACGCTGCAGATGGACAGCGGCGACACCAATGCGGCCCGTCCGCTGGTGCCGGTGCTGGAACGCAAGGCGGGCCGCGTGCTGGTCAACGGCTTCCCGACCGGCGTGGAAGTGGCGGATGCGATGGTGCACGGCGGGCCGTTCCCGGCCTCGACCAACTTTGGCGCGACAAGCGTCGGCACGCTGGCGATCCGACGGTTCCTGCGTCCGGTCTGCTACCAGAACATGCCGCAGGACCTGCTGCCCGCCGATCTGCGCGACTGACGCAGTGGACGCATGATTTTGGGGGCGCCGCCAGTTTCGGCGGCGCCCTTTTTTCATGCCTTCATGGTGTCCAGTTCCGGCATCGCGGCTTTCAGGGCCGCGGCATAGCGGTCGGTCGCCGTGTCGATTTCCGCGGCTGTGATCGACAGCGGCGGCGAGAATGACGTGACTGGCAGGAAGGGCAGGGCGCGGGTCAGCACGCCCTTGTCCAGCGCGTGACGGGCCACGATCTTGTGCGCCGTCGTGCCCTTGGGGAAGCCTGCGAATTCCACCGCTGCCATCAGTCCCACGCCGCGGATATCGCCCACGTAAGGATTGTCGCCGACCTTGTCGCGCAGGGACTGCAGCAGGACCGGCCCAAGTTCGGCTGCGTTCGAGACGAGGGCGTCGCGTTCCATCACGTCGAGGTTGGCCAGTGCGATCGCAGCACCGACCGGATGGCCCGAATAGGTGAAGCCGTGCATCACCGCGCCCATGTCGTCGGAGGCATTGGCAAAGACCTGCCACATGCGGGACGAGATGATCGAGGCGGACATCGGGAAATAGGCGCTGGTCAGGCCCTTGGCCAGCGATACGATATCGGGGCGCAACCCGTAGGTGCCAGAGCCGAACCACTGGCCGGTGCGCCCGAAACCGGTGATGACCTCGTCCGCGATCAGCAGGATGTCATGCCGGTCCAGCACCTCTTGCAGGCGGGCGAAATAGCCTTGGGGCGGCAGGAAGACGCCGCCGGTGCCCATGACAGGCTCCGCGATGAAGGCCGCGATGGTGTCGGCGCCTTCGCGGTCGATCATCGCCTCGATCTCGGCGATGCGGCGGTCGGTGAATTCCGCCTCGGTCTCGCCATCCTCCTTGAAGGCGTAGTAATGCGGGCAGCCGGTGTGCAGCGTATTGGGCAGCGGCAGATCAAAGGCGGTGTGGTAGCCCTTGATCCCCGTCAGGCTGGCCGAGGCGAGGGTCAGCCCGTGATAGGCCCCGTCGCGCGAGATGATCCTTTTCTTGGCAGGCTTGCCACGCAGGTTGTTGTAAAGGGTGACCAGCTTGACCGCGGTGTCGTTGGCGTCGGACCCGGAATTGCCGAAGAAGACCCGCGCCATGTCCGACCCCGGCACAGTGTCGCGGAAAAGGCCAAGCAGCCGGTCGGCCAGCCGGATCGTGGGCTCTGCCGCCGCACCACCGAAGAAGTGCTGGAAGCTGAGGTTCTGCATGGCGTTGGCCCCGGCCTCGACCAGTTCGCGGCGGCCGTAGCCCACGTTCACGCACCACAGGCCCGCGCCCATGTCGATCAGCGTCTGTCCGCCTTCGCGGGTCACGGTGACGCCTTCGCCATGGGTGTAGATCACGGGGCCGTTCTTTTGCAGCTCGCTGATCGAGCTGACCGGATGGAAGAGGCTGAGCTGATCCATCTGGGTCAGCGACATGTTGGAAAGATCGTTCATGGGAGTGCCTTTCGGATCGGGACGATGCGCGCCACGGGACTCGGGCTGTCGTGCCGATCACGGGGCAGGGCAGGGGGCATGTCAAGGCCCCTGACGGGCCGGTCTTGCCGGTTCTGCTGGCTTGCAGGGCCGCGTCGCGGGAAAAGCCGACGGCCTAGCCTTGAAAGCGCAACATGATCGCGACGCCGGCCCATGCGGAAAAGCCTGTCAGAACGGCACCCCATGCGGTGTCGATTGTCACCATCTGCCAAGACCAGTCCTTCATGATCGCCATCGATGTGAACTCGTAGGTGCCATAGGCCATCGCCCCGATGAGCGCGCCATGCAGCGCCGCGCGTGCCGGCACCGCCTCGCGCAGGGCAGGGGCCGAGACGAGGAACACCAGACCTGCCACATAGGCAAGGTAGAACAGGCCCGCAGGTGCCAGCATCGGGCTGTCGCGCATCGCGTCGCCCAAATGCCGCGTGAAGATCGGCTTCATCACGTAGGTCAGCATGACCGCGTCGATGGCGAGGAAGATGATGGCGGTGACGATGTAGAGGATCATCGGATGCTCCGGGTTCGGGTTCGCGTCACGATATAGGACGGCCCGACCGGTTGGCGAGCGTGTGGCGTCTCGACCGCCGCAGTCCTTGACCTGTGTTATGGGAGCGCCTATGTCAGCTAGACAGGTAGCTAGCTAGGTGTGGTCCGATGTGGACGGTTCAGGACGCGAAAAACAAGTTCAGTGCGGTTGTTGATGCCGCCCTCGCGGGTACCCCGCAAGAGGTTTCGCGGCGGGGGAAGCCGGCTGTGGTCATCCTCTCTGCGGATGAATACCACCGGCTTGTTCAAGGGGCCGTGCAGGCGCGCGAGAGCTTTGCCGATCACCTGCTGGCCTTCCCCGGAGAGGACGTGCCGCGTGCCAAGGCCGCCCCGCGTGACGTCAGCTTTTGATGTATATCCTCGACACCAATGTCATTTCGGCGGTGCGCCGCGCAGACCGCGCGCCCCGCGTCGCGACGTGGCTGCGCCGCAAGGCCGAGCAAGACCTTTTCCTGAGCGTCATCACGCTTGGCGAGATCGAGCGCGGGATCCACCAGCAGGACAGGAAAGACCCCGCCTTTGCGCGAGACCTGCGCGTCTGGCTTGATCGCACGGTCCTGCTGTTTTCCGACCGTATTCTTGGCTTCGAGGCCGCGGATGCGCGCATCTGGGGCAGGCTGTCGGCCAAGCTGGGGCATAGCGGCGCCGATCTGATGATCGCGGCCTCGGCGCTGCAGCATGGCGCGACGGTCGTGACGGGAAACGTCAGCGACTTTGAACCGACGGGCGCCGCGCTGGAAAACCCCTTTTAGGGCGCGCAACGCTCACTGCTCGTCCAGATTCTGCGTCGGCTGGGGGGAATGTCTGCCAGATGCGGCACGTCAAGGGGAGGAGGAGACGCGCCGTATTCTGGTCTTCAAAGTGGCGGCACCGGGAGGAGGTGATGCCGCCAGCTTGGAATTTGCAGCAACCTCAGGGAGGAGGAGGAGAGGCTGCCGCGCAACGGACCGACGAAAGGGAGGAGGACGCCGGTCCGAAAGGAATTCTTATTTGCCGTAGGCCGCTTCGCGTGCGATCGACTGGATGTCGGACCGGTTGATCCCGAGATCGTTCAACTCGCGCTTGCTGAGCATGTCGAGCTCGCGCAGGGTGGTGTGATAGACGCGGCGCTTGGCCTTGTAGTCGGAAATGCGGGACATCATGGTGCCGAAACGTTCGGCGAGGGATGTGCCTGCAGTACGTGTGTTTGCATATGCCATGTTCGGTTTCTCGTCTTTTTCCTGTGGCACCGTTTTCGTCCGGGGCGCCTCGTTTGCTTGTGATCAGCATGTATGATGATGCTGCACTTGCACAATGGCTGAAAACTCAATGCTGCTATGCAGCAAACGCAGGCCACTTTTGCCGGAAAAACTGGCGAGACACGAAAGCGGCGTTCGATCAATATCTACTGGTTAGGTCTGCAACAACATGACCGGCGCGGCCTAGGGAAGGCTGCCACACTGCAAAATGAAACGGTCCAAATAACAAGGATGCCGACAATTCAACCTGCCTTCGCTCGGGCGATCCGGGGGCGTTCCTCGCTCGGGGCGGCCTTGCTTTGTGGCCAACTGTTCAAAAATCCGACACATGGAAAAGTCGCACAGCGTCCTGGGTGTCGAAGATTTCCGCGTTCGATCGTGCGTCACGCAGGCCAAGGAACTTTGCGGCCAAGCATGAGGCGGGCTGCGCAAATGGACAGGTCTTTCGGTCAGCTACTTCGGGGCAGGCTCTTTCGGTAACGATGCAACGCACCCTGTGACGCAGGTTCCAGATCTATTTCCTATGAGCGGAGCAGGCCAAAGATGAGATCGAACAGGCCAACATCGCTGTCGATGCAGATCGTCGCCTCGCTGATCGTCCTGACTGTCGCCTCGGGTCTGGGCTTGATCGTCGTTGGCCACAACGCAGTCAGTTTGGTCGACGCGACCTCTGCGGAACAGCAGGCACGCTTTGCCACGCGCAATTTCGCTTCGATCATCGCGGAGCAGCCTGAAGATCAGCGCAGCGTCACGATCTGGAACGATGCGGTCATTCGAACGGCAGCACGCGACTTTGACTGGATGGATGAGAACCTTGGCATCTGGGTGCATGACTATTTCGGACATGACGAAACCTACGTCCTCGACCGGGACAACCTGCCTTATTACGCCGCAGTCTCATCCGAGCGGTCGAGCACGGACAGGTATTCCGAACGGGCCGCCCTGATCGCGCCGATGGTCACGCAGCTTCGCGAGACCATGGCAACAGCAAGCGCAGGGCTGGACAATCCTTATGAGGAGCTTGCCGATGTGTCGGTCGCCGCACCTGTCAAATTCAACGACGTGACAGCCATCGTCAGCTTGGTCCCGATCATATCGGAGTCAGGAAGAGTGTCGCAAACGCCGGGAGCGGAATCGCTGCATGTCGCACTGCAATATATCGATGCTGAACTTGCGCAGAAAATTGGTGCACCGATCGAACTGCAGGATGTGGCGTTCGGACCTTTGGCACCGGCGGAAGGGCAGGCGGGTATCCCGGCCACCGATCTGTCGGGCGACGCGGTTGCATGGCTGACTTGGCAACCCGAGCGACCTGGCACGACACTGTTGATGGAAATGCTGCCGGTCCTTCTGGCGTCGATCGCGCTGGGGGCCCTGATGTTGTGCTGGGTGATCAACCGGCTGGTGCGGCTGTCGAGCCAATTGCAGGTCAGCGAGGCACAGGCGCGTTTCCTTGCGAACCATGACGTGCTGACAGGCCTTCCAAACCGGATCTTGTTCCAAGAGCGTCTGACGCAGGCCATGCATTCTGCCGTGCGCGACGACAATCTGGTGGCTCTGGTGGCGATCGACCTCGACAACTTCAAGCGCATCAACGATTCCCTCGGTCATCCGGCGGGCGACGAACTGGTCCGTCAGGTCGGAAACCGGCTGGTGGACTTGGTCCGGGCAAGCGATACCGTGGCGCGGTTCGGGGGTGATGAATTCCTGATCCTTCTGCGGGATGTGTCCGATGAGGATCAACTCCGGCGATTCTGCGAAAGGATCGTCGTGGACCTGTCGCATCCCTACGCCTTGCTTGGAGACACGGCCAATGTCGGCGCCAGTGTCGGTGCGGTGCTGGCGCGGGCTGACGATCAGGATTGGGACGAGTTGATGCGTCGTGCGGACATAGCCCTTTACCGGGCCAAGTCTGACGGAAAGGGGCGCTACAGCCTTTTCGAAGCCGATATCGGAAAGATCGAGAACGAGCGTAATCAGCTTGAGAGCGACCTGCGCAAATCGTTGACGTCAGGAACTGACCTTCATCTCGTCTATCAGCCTTTCTTTGATGAAAACGGAAAGATGAAAGGTGCGGAAGCTTTGTGCCGCTGGAACCACCCTCAGCGTGGCGCGCTTTCGCCTGAGATATTCATCGGACTGGCCGAGCAACGTGGGTTGATCGATCAGCTTGGTCGCTGGGTTTTAGAGACGGCCTGTGAATTTGCAGCCGGCACCAGCCTTGCGAAGATCGCCGTCAATGTATCGCCGATTCAACTCAGGCATTCCGACTTCGTTCCCATGGTGCTCAGCACGCTCCGAGAGACGGGGCTTGCGCCGGAGAGACTTGAAATCGAACTAACCGAGCAGGTGCTTCTGGACCAGCCGGCCGATATCCGAGAGAAGATCGGCCGGCTGCGCGCCGCAGGAATCTCGATCGCCTTGGATGATTTTGCGACCGGCAACTCATCCTTGCAATACCTTAGGGATTACCGGGTCGATTCCATCAAGATTGACCGATCCTTTGTGGCGCGCCTTGGCAAGGACGACGAATGTGATCACCTCGTTCAGGCGATGCTTGATCTGGTGCGCGCCATGGCCATCAACGTCACGGTAGAGGGGGTCGAGACCCAGATACAGCACGACCGCCTTGCCTCGATGGGGTGCAAGACTTTCCAGGGCTACCTGTTGGGCTATCCGATGGAGCCGGGCGTCCTGGCGTCCCTTATCGCGAATGAAGCGGATGCGGCTGAAGGATCCGAGGCTTTCGCCTGAGCTCGAGTGGTCGATGCCGGACAAGGTGGACACGTCGGCTTCCATGTCACCGATGCCGCAGACTTGCCGGTGAGTGGGGCGAAATCGCGGTGATTTATCGCATTGAAAATCTCAAAACCGACAAAAGATGTCAGATTTATGCGACATCTTGTCTGTCACTGTTTTCTCACGGCCCTCGCGCCGTAGGTACGCGGCTACGGCAGAGTACCAAAGGGGAAAACTATGGAAACTTTAACGGTAGGTCAGTACGACCTCATCTATAACGCTTTCTCGTTTGCGTTTGCGACACTTGCTGCGGCGACCATTTTCTTTTGGTTGGGCCGCAGTCAGGTCGCACCGCAATACAAGACGGCAATGACGATCACGGGGCTCGTGACTTTCATCGCAGCCTATCACTACTTCCGCATCGGTGAAAGCTGGGCGGCGGCCTTCGACACCGCCGACGCCAGCCTGCAGACGACCGGCTATGCATTCAACCAGGCCTATCGCTATGTCGACTGGTTGCTGACGGTGCCGTTGCTCTTGGTCGAGCTGATCCTCGTCATGGGGCTGAGCCGATCCGAAACCATCAGCCGTGCGACACGGCTTGGTTTGCTGGCGGCGTTGATGATCATCTTGGGCTACCCGGGCGAAGTCGCGACGACAGCCGGCGCACGTTGGTTCTGGGGTATCGCGTCGATGATTCCGTTCCTGTGGATCATCTATGAACTGTTCGTCGGCCTGTCGTCGTCGATCAAGGATCAGCCAGAGGATGCACGCGGACTCGTGAGCGTCGCACGTTACCTCGTTATCGGCAGTTGGGCGTTTTACCCCGTTGTCTATTTCGCAGGTGCCGTCGGCCTTGACGGCGGAACCGCCACGGTCGTGATCGAAGTGGGATACACCATTGCCGATATCACCGCGAAAGCCGTGTTCGGCGTGCTGATCTTCATGATCGCACAGCGCAAGAGCGCTGAATACTTTGCCCGCCAAAACACAGTTGTGCAGCCGGCAGAGTAACCAAAAAGGGGCTGTCCGCGATGCGGGCAGCCCTATTTCGTCTATCGATCACCTGATGGAGCGGTCATGCGAACACCCCGGAAACCCGATCTGGAATTTATCGAAGCCGCGATGACGACCGAGCTTGGCGAAGGTCCGGTCGCAGCGGCGGCGGCCTATCATTTGAAAGCCGGTGGCGGACGGATCCGCGCTATGCTTGCGCTTGAAGCGGGCGTCGGACTGACTGTGGACAGGTCATCGGTTGTTGCCTGTGCCTGCGCCGCCGAACTGCTGCACAATGCGTCCCTGATCCACGACGATGTGCAGGAACAGGACAGGTCGCGGCGGGGCCGCCCTGCGCTGTGGCGTGAATTCGACGTGGCCACGGCGATCTGTGCCGGCGATCTGATGATCTCGGCCGCATACGCAAGTCTGGCCGGACATCCCTCTGCGGGGTCAGCCTTGAAACTGATGCACGAGGCGGTGTCGCTCACTGCACGGGGTCAGTCCGAGGACATGACCGGCGAAATCCGCACGCTTTCCCAATATCACGACCTTGTTGCCGCCAAGACGGCCCCGCTTCTGGCCCTGCCGGTGCGGCTTGTGCTGTGTGCCGCGGGGACGGCCGATGACCGGACCGCCGTGGATGCCAGCCGGCATTTGGCGGTCGCGTATCAGGCGCTTGACGACCTGAATGATCGCGATGCCGACCGTGCAGAGGGTCGCGTCAACCTGTGCACCCTTTTCGAGGCACGTGGCGCCAGCCCGTCAGACGCCGCGCAGATGGCCCGCGAAGAAGCGATGTCCGCACTGGGCCGGGCACGCACGGTTGCCTTGCAAACACCCCGGGACGCGGGACGCGCGTTTCTCAACCTTGCTGACCGTCTGGACAGCGCATTGACGGAGTTTTCCCATGCCGCGTGATACCGCTTCCGAAATCATGCCGCGTGCGATCGTCGCCGGTGCGGGCTTTGGCGGCATCGCCGCTGCCTTGCGTCTGCGGGCGCGCGGCTACGATGTGCATCTGATCGACCGGTGCGACCGCCTTGGCGGGCGGGGACAGGTCTTCGAGCATGAGGGATTCAGGCACGATGCCGGTCCGACCGTTCTGACCGCCCCGCACCTGTTCGAAGAGCTGTTCGCACTGTTCGGCAAGCGCATGGAAGACTACATCGAACTGGTCGAGCCGGACCCCTGGTACCGGTTTTACTTTCACGATGGCGAAACATTTGACTATGGCCCGACCGAAGCCGCGACCGAGGCCGAAATCGCGCGTCTTTCGCCTTCGGACGTCGACGGATACCGCCGTCTGGGGGCGTGGTCCAAAAAGATCTACGACATCGGTTTCATGCGGTTGTCGACGACGCCGTTTCATTCCGTGGGTTTCATGCTGCGCCAGATCCCGCATCTGGTGCGCCTGAAGTCTTATGAAAGCGTCTGGACCATGGTCAGCCGTTTCCTGAAGGACGACCGCCTGCGGCGGGCGTTTTCGATCCAACCGCTGCTGGTCGGGGGCAACCCGTTCGATACGACCGCGATCTACGGCATGATCAACCACCTTGAACGCACACATGGCATCTGGTTCCCCAAGGGCGGAACCGGCGCGCTTGTCGACGCTTTGGAGCGGCTGATGCGCGAAGAGGGCATCAAGATCGACCTCGGCACCACCATCTCACGGATCAAGCTGGACGATAAACGCGCGACTGGCGTCGTTCTCGAAGACGGCTCTGCGATCGATGCCGATATCGTGGTGTCGAACATGGACCCGGTCCATGTTTACCGCCACATGCTGCCTGCGACGGTGCAATCCCCTGTGGCCAAGGTCCGCGCCAGAAACGCGCGACTGTCGATGGGGCTTTACGTGCTGTTCTTCGGCGCCGACAAATCCTGGCCGGACGTCGCGCATCACACGGTGTGGTTCGGGGAACGGTACAAGGAACTGCTGAAGGACATTTTCCACCGCAAGGTGCTGGCAGAGGACTTTTCGCTTTACGTGCATCGTCCGACGGCGACCGATCCAAGCTTTGCGCCTGCCGGAAAGGACAGTTTCTACGTGCTATGTCCTGTCCCCAATCTTGCAGGCGGTCAGGACTGGTCGGTCGAAGGCCCGAAACTGCGGGACCGCATTGTCAGGGCGCTGGACGAGACCATCCTGCCCGGTCTGTCCGAAACGATCACGGCGGAATTCGCCATGACGCCCGAGGATTTCAAATCGGACTACCTGTCGGTCGAAGGGGCGGGATTTTCGCTCTCTCCGTTCTTTACCCAATCCGCGTGGTTCCGGTTTCACAATCAGGGCGAGGGCGTGAAGGATCTGTATTTCGTTGGCGCCGGGACACATCCGGGCGCCGGCCTGCCAGGTGTGGTTTCATCCGCCAAGGTGCTTGATGCCGTCGTTCCGGCGCCGGTGGCTGCGGCATGACCCCAAAGGAGATGCTGTCGCACCATGCCCGCAGTTTCGCACCTGCGGCACGGCTTTTGTCGACTGGCGATTATGCAAAGGTGGCGCGGCTTTACGCCTTGTGCCGCACCGTCGATGATCTTGCCGACACCGTGGGTGGCCCCGAGGTTCGGGCGCGGCTGACGACCTTGTCGGACGAATTGCGGGCAGGGCAGGGGCAGGATCCCTTGTTCGATGAGGCGAACGCCTTGTTCGCCGGGCGACCTGAGGGGCTCGCGGCCTATGCCCTCTTGGTCGAGACCATTGCACAGGACACCGGTGAAACCTGCCTTGCGGATGACACGGCGCTTGACCGCTATTGCATGGGGGTCGCGGGAACCGTGGGCGTCATGGTCTGTTCGTTGTTCGATGTGCCGCTGATGTGGCACAGCCACGCTGCGGCCTTGGGCAAGGCGATGCAGCTTACGAATATCTGTCGCGACGTCATGGACGATGCAAGACAGGGGCGCCGGTATCTGCCGTTCTCCTTGTGTCCGCAGACCCCTGCCGCGATCGCCTCTTGGCTACCGGGCGCGCGCGACGATACGCGCAGCGCTGTTCAGGAATTGTTGTCGCGCGCGGAGGTGCTTTATGCGACGGGGCGCGCCGGATTGCCGGCACTGCCGTTGCGTCTGCGGCTTGCGGTCACGGCGGCCGCCGCCATGTACGAAGGGATCGGGTCGGAACTGCGCGCCCGGTCCTGCGACCCTGCCAAGGGGCGGGCCTATGTGCCGAGATGGCGCAAGGTGGTCCTCGCGGCGCGGGGGCTGATCGTGGACATCGGCAAACGGGACCGCGCGTCAGGCCAGCAAAATGCCGCACGCTGATTTCGATATCGCGATCATGGGGGGCGGGTGCGCCGGCCTGAGCATCGCCACCAGACTTGCGTCCGCGGGACGCAACCTTTGCGTCATCGAACCGCGCACGGCCTATCATGACGACCGCGCGTGGAGTTTCTGGCGAACCGCCCCTGATCCGTTCGAGGACTGCGTTCGCGCCACGTGGCAGGGGTGGGACATCGGCGGCCCGTCCGGCATCGTTCACCGCGAATCCGCGCGGCTGCGCTACCAAAGCGTCTCGGCGGGCGCATTCTACGACCGCGCGCAATCGGTGATCTCGGATCATCCGGACGCACAGCTGCTGCTGGGCCAATCCGCGCATTCGGTGAACCGGGCCGGCAGCATCTGGGAAATCGGCACGCAAGACGACATCATCACGGCCAATCACGTGATCGACGCGCGCTCGCCAAGTCGCATCCCGACCTACGGTCAGTTTTTTCTGGGATGGGAAATCCAGGCCCAGAATGCCGTTTTTGACCCCGACCGGGTTCAGTTGATGCAATTTCGAAAAGCCCGCAGCAAGGGCGTCGATTTCGTCTATATCCTGCCCTTCGCACGGGATCGGGCCTTGGTCGAGGTGACGTCATTCGCGCCCGAGTCGCTGGGCCAGGACATCTTCAAGACGTGGCTGGAAACCGAGATCACCGCATTGGACACCGGCGGCTTCACGATCCTGCGCGAAGAATCCGGGGCCCTTCCGATGGAAGTCGGCTACCGCGAGCCACATTACGAAGGACTGATCCGCATGGGGCTTTCGGGCGGGGCGGCCCGGCCGTCGACCGGTTATGCCTTTGCACGCATACAGGCGCAGGCCGACCATGTGGCCCATGCCTTCCGGCGCGGGACAAGACCGGAGACAAATCTCGACAGTGCTTTCACGACGTTCATGGACCGGGTGTTCTTGCAGGTGATCCAAACCATTCCGGAAAGGGGCCCGGCCCTGTTTGAAAGCCTGTTTCGCAACGCGCCGGAGGATCGGCTGGAACGATTTCTGTCCGGCTCGACAAACCCCATTGACCGTCTGTCGGTCATGACATCGCTGCCGACCCTGCCGTTCCTGCGGGCAGCACTGGCCCCGGCGTGACCGTCGGTCCGTGGTGGCAAACGGCTGTCTTCGCCCTTTCGGCATTGGGCGCGATTGTCGTATTCGCGACGCTCGACCCCGGTCTTGCCGTGCAGATGGCGCTGCTTGCGCCGTTTGTCGCGGTTTTTGGGCTGCCACATGGCGCACTCGACTGGCCGATCGCAGAGGCTTTGTGGCCACTGGATAGCTGGCGCGCCAAGCTTATGTTCGTGGCGCTCTACCTCGGGCTGGTCGGCTGCGTCGTGCTTGTCTGGGTGATCTTTCCGGGTCCGGCGCTGATCGCTTTCCTGACCTATTCGGCCATTCACTTTTCAGAGGACTGGTCCAATGCGCCTGCAGGTCTGCGTTGGTCAGGTGGCATGGCCACGATTGGCGCGCCCGCTTTGTTCCACCAACAGGACGTCACCCGCCTTTTCGACTATCTTGCACCCGAAAACGTCGCGATTTTCGCCGCTCAGGCCACAGCGTTGACTGGCGGTCTGGCACTTGCGTTGCTTCTGGTCACATTGCTTTGCGATCGCAGTGCGCGCGGTCAAGCCGCGTTGGAGCAGGTGCTTTTGTGGAGCACGGCTTTCGTGCTGGAGCCTTTGATCTACTTCGCCGTCTATTTCTGCGCGCTGCATTCGATGCGGCATTTCACCATCGCGCTCAAATCGACGGCCAACGCGAGGCGGGGGCTCGGCATGAGTATTGCCCTGTCGATTGTCGTGATCGGTGTTGCGGCCGTCTTCGTTGCAAGTCAGGGCCAAATCGGCACGGCCGCCAGCGAGATCCCGGATGTCTTGATGCAGACGATCTTCATCGGCCTCGCCGCTCTGACCGTCCCCCACATGCTTTTGGTGGATCGCTTTCACAGAATGTAAGGCAACCGGCTGATCCACGAAGGCGCATAGGTCCTTGTCACCGAGAGCGACGGCGGAACGCGTCAGTTTTGGGTGGTTGGGCGGCGGCGATGATGGCGTCAATTGCACACATCATGCGTCCTGCTATTGGTCAGCCGCTCTCAGGATCGCTTGCCAATCCAGCCCTGCGCCCAGCACCCGCAAGATCACCAAATGATCTTGTTGAATACGATAGACGATCAGGTGCTCTGCACTCGGATGGATACGAACAGGCGAATCGAACTCTGGGCGTTCACGTGCCATTTCAGGCATGAAAAGCAAACTGTCAAAGGCGTAACGATCGGCTTGCTCGATCGACCACTGCTGCAAAGTGGACAACCAGATATCTGCTACATCGTCTTGGGCCGCAGGCGTCAGCCGGTACGCCGTCAGGTCACTTGCGGGCATGTTGCTCCCGCATGCGCGCCTTGAAAGACTTGAAGTCGAACGGCTCCGGCTCCCCGCTCTGCACCCCCTCTTCAATGGCTTTCTGCAAAGCCTCGATCGCCTGCGCGCGTTCCTGATCGCGGCGAATGAGGTGGCGCACATAGTCGCTCGTGTTGCTGAAGCTCCCGTCTTTCAGGCGTGTCTCGACCCAGCTTTTCATGGGATCGGGAAGGGAAACGTTCATCGTAGCCATGGGTCCACTTCTTTCGCTATCGTGAAAAATGTAGTGTTATGACAATATATGCCAACATGCGTGGCAAATACTGCTACTCAACAGTGGCTATACGCCCAGACTCTCGAGTATGGACTGCGTCTCCGGCATGCGCTTGAGCGAATTGCCGATGCGCTCCCGCCAGCGCGGGCCAACCTGCAGCGCGGTTGCATAGGCCTGGGCCAGATCATCAGGCCGGTCCTCGGCCATTGCCGCGATCAGGAAAGCAGACTGCTCCCGGTCCTTGGCTGACTTGAGGCTGCCTGCCCCGTCACGTCGCCGGTCGGCGATGATCAGCTTGTGGATAGCAAAACGCTCCGGGCGCGGCACCTGCACGAGAATACCCGAGCGATAGAGGGCCGCCGCAGGGATCGGATCGGCAATCAGGAAATTGAGGTAGTTGAGCGCCTGAGCGCCGACGCCGAGAGCGGGCAGTTCGCGGATGCTTTCATCCCCGAAGGCAGGCGTGAGGAACTCGACCAGCTGGCCACTGCCCCCCTGTGCCCATCGCCATGTCCGGCCCTTGTTCAGCCCGGGCACGGGGTCGAACTTCAGCGCCGAGAAGGTCTCGGCCAGACCCGGATCGACCTGATCCTGCAAGGCGACGCTGAGTTTCTCGAACTGCGCGATGTCGAGATCACCGGTGTTCGCCATGCCGCCCAGGGGCAGACGGATACCAAGCTCGCCTTCATAGAGCCGGAAGGCATTTGTCCCGACGATCGTGCCGCCCAGGCGGAAGGTGCCGGCGGCGGCCATGGCGGACAGGATCGAGCCGGTCGCCCGGTCGGTGGGCGTCATACCTTCGGCCCGCAAGAGCCGGACCAGCCGCGACCGTTCGGCCTGTCGGTCCTTTGCTGTCGCACGCAGCGCCTCGATGCGCTGGATGCGCGCACGAATTTCTTCGCTGTCTTCGCCAATATAGATGAACCGCATCTCGGTGCCGACGCGGCGGGCCGCATACCAATAGGCCTTGTCGCCGCGCTCTTTGAGCGTTGGTTTGCCTTCTACGCCGGAAAGGGCGTCATCCTTCAGGAGCCGTACCAAATCGGTATAGGCGCTTGTCGCGATGCTGCTGAGAGGGGTCATGCCTATCATTTCCATATTTTGCTTGGCACATCTCTACCTATCAAAATTGGAAATTGATAGGCAACACATAAAACAGGCGGTCCAGATGGATAAGTTTTCGGCCAGCCACTGTTCCGGGGCGTTTCAGGCGCTTCGGCGGTTGCTGGTCGCTGATCCGCAAGCGCAGTCTCAGCGTTCACCACGGCGATAAGGTTGCATCAAGGCCTGAGGTACTCTTGCGCGGCGGGACATGAGAACCAAAGCGAGGATCGACAGAACGTACGGCAACATCAGAAATAGCTGGTACGGAACGCCATCGATTGCCGTTTGAAGGCGAAGCTGAAATGCGTCGAAAAAGGCAAACAAGGCGGCACCCAGAAGGGCGCGCCCCGGCCTCCAGAGGGCGAAGACGACGAGCGCGATGCAGATCCAACCACGCCCCTGAACCATCGTCGGAAAGAAGGAGTTGAAAGCCGCAAGCGAGAGGAACGCCCCGGCCACGCCCATCAGGGCAGACCCGGCCATTATCGTTCCGATCCGCAGCCAGATCGGGTCGATCCCCTGGGCGTCCACGGCATGCGGGTTCTCGCCCGTCATCCTGATCGCCAGGCCCAGTGGCGTGCGGTAAAGCATCCATGCCAGTGCCCCCACAAGGAACAGGGCAAGGTAGGTCGGCGCCGTTTGATTGAACAAGACCGGGCCAAGAAAAGGGATGTCGGACAGGAGGGGCACGGCCAGGGGCCTGAACGGCTCGACTGTGGGTGGAGAGGACGCTGTCGGCACGGCGAGGCGGAAGACATAGTAGGAAAAGCTCGATGCGAACAGCGTGATGCCCAGACCCGTAACATGCTGGCTGAGTCCAAGGGGCACCGTCAGTGCCGCGTGCAGCAGTCCGAACATCGCACCGCAAAGGGCCGCAACGGCAAGGCCCGTCCAAAGGTCGCCGCCGGAATAGACGGTCAGCCAGCCGATCATCGCGCCGAAGGTCATGATCCCCTCGATCCCGAGGTTGAGCACACCCACCCTTTCGCAAAGCAGCACGCCCAGCGTGCCAAGAATGAAGGGCGTGGCAATGCGCAGGACTGCTTCCCACATGCCGACGGTCGAAAGGATGTCGAAGACCACGTTCATCGCCGGACCCTGTATTGCGTCAGGAAGATCGCCACGAGCATGGTCAGCAGGGCCAGCGCCACTGTGACATCCGCGATGTAGGACGGTATCCCGAGCGCGCGGCTCATAGAATCTGCGCCGACGAACATGACGGCCGAGAACAGCGCGGCGGCGATCACCCCGATCGGGTTGAGATTGGCGAGCATGGCAATGACGATGCCCGAATAGCCGTAGTTGGGTGACAGGTCGGTCGTGACGTAGCCCTTCACGCCCATTACCTCGATCGCGCCGGCCAGCCCGGCAAGACTGCCCGAAAGGCAAGCGACGATGGTCAGCGTTCGCCCCAGCGGCACGCCCGCAAAGGCCGCCGCGCGGGCGTTGAGACCGGTGGCACGGGACTGCATCCCAAAGACCGTGCGCGATTGCACCCACCAGACGGCGACAGCAAGAAACAGGGCCACCGGCAGCCCGGCATGAAGCCTTGAGCGTTCGACAATCTGCGGCAGAAGGGCGGCGTCCGGCACCGGAACCGATTGCGGCCAGCCAAAGGCCAGCGGGTCTTTCAGCGGGCCCTCGATCATCATGGACACAAAGAGGATCGCGACGAAGTTCAAAAGCAGCGTGGTCACGACCTCGTCCACGCCGAATCGCAGCTTGAGCGCGACAGGAACAAGAAGCAGGGCGGCCCCCGCGACAGCGCCGGCGATCAGGCAGGCCAGGATCACCACCGGTGCGGGCGCGCCTGTCACACCGGGAAGAAGACCAAAGGCGGTTACGGCAATCGCACCGACATAGAATTGTCCCTCGCCGCCGATGTTCCAAAGGCGCGCGCGGAAGGCCACGGCAGCGGCCAGCCCCGTCAGGATGAGCGGCGTCGCCCGTGTCAACGTCTCGGTGATGCCAAGGCGCGATCCAAAAGCACCCCGAAGGATCAACCCGTAGGCTTCGATGGCGTTCGCACCGGCAATGGCGATCAGCACACCGGCGACGACAAGCGCCGCCGCGACCGCACCAAGCGGTGCCATCACCGTCAGAATGGCCGAGGTGCTTTCCCGTCGCTCAAAGCGCATCCGACGTCTCCTGACGGGCGGCATTGTCCGCGATGTCCGTGGCGGCACCCCAGTCGCCGGCCATCATCAGGCCAAGACGTCGTGCATCAGCATGTGCGACCGGAATGGCAGGCGAAAGCCTGCCGCCCACAATGGCGCATATCCGGTCGGACAGCGCCATCACCTCGTCCAGATCTTCCGAAATAAGCAGGATACCAGCGCCTCGGGCCCGCACCTCGATGAGCCTGCGATGGACGTCGGCGATGGCACCCTCATCGAGACCCCGGCTGGGTTGAGCTGCGACAAGGATCGACGGTGTTGCTTCAAGAACGCGACCAAGGATCAGCTTTTGCATGTTGCCGCCCGAGAGCAGCCCCACGCGACTGTCAACGCGCGCGCCGCGCACGTCGTAGTCCGTCAGCAGACGCGCCGTGGCTTCGCGCGCGGCTTTGCGCCGAACGATGCCGCGTCGCGAAAACTCCGGCGACCAGAGACGTTCCAGCACGACATTTTCCCAAGTCGCCATGTCACCCAGCACACCTTCGGCGTGACGATCCTCGGGGATGCGTCCGATCCCGGCGGCGATGGCATGGGCCACGTCATGGCGCCGCAGCGGGTCCCCCCTGACGCGAAGCGTGCCTGACTCTGGCGGATACAGACCCGAAACGACACCTGCCAACGTCGTCTGGCCGTTACCCGAGACACCGATGATGCCCAGCGTTTCCGACGCGCGCAGATGAAAGTTCAGACCCTGCAGGGGCGCCCCGCCTTTGCCCGACAGATGCAGGTCCGATGCCTCCAGCAGCACCGCGCCGGGGCGAAGGGGCGAAGGCTTGGGGCGCACCACGGCGCGCCCGACCATGAGTTCCGCCAGGTCCCCTTTGGTCACGTCGCGCGTCGCACGCTCGGCCACGACGCGTCCGCCGCGCAGGACCACGACCCGGTCGGACGCCGACATGACCTCGTTCAGCTTGTGCGAGATGAAGATGATCGACAGTCCCTTGGCGGCCATCTCGCGCAGAGTCGCGAACAGCCCTTCGGCCTGTTGGGTCGTCAGGACCGCTGTGGGTTCGTCGAGGATCAGAATACGCGCCTCGTTGTAAAGCGCCTTGAGGATTTCGACGCGCTGCCGCTCTCCCACCGACAGGTCAGACACGCGAGCATCCGGGTCCACCGGCAGGCCAAAGCGCTCGGCCAAGGCGGTCAGTCGCCGCCGCGCCGATGCCCTGTCCGAGCGCAGTCGCCAGAGTGGTTCGGTTCCCGTCATGATGTTTTCGAGGACGGTCAGGTTCGCCGCGAGTGCGAAATGTTGGTGGACCATGCCCACGCCAGCCTGAATTGCCGCACGGGACCGGCCAGAAGGCAGTGCCTGCCCGTCGACACGGACCTCGCCGGCGTCGGCCGTGTAGTGGCCGAACAGGATCGACATCAGCGTCGTCTTGCCCGCCCCGTTTTCGCCAAGCAGTGCAACGACTTCACCCCGGTCGAGGTGAAGTGAGACATCGTCGTTTGCCAGAGTAGAGCCGAACCGTTTGGTGATCCCGTCGAGTTCCAGTACGCGCGTCACCCCCGCCCCCCGAAGGGAACAGGGAAATTTGCAGTGCCGCTGGGCATCAGGCCGGTTCTTCGAAGTTGCGCGGAACCTCGAACTCTCCTGCCTTGATCGCTGCACGCACCTCTTCCATCTGGGCGATAGCCGAAGCGGGAGGCACGCTTTCAACGTAGGCAATGTCGTTTCCGCCGTCCTGCATGAGGCTGAGCGGCGTATAGTTCTTGCCCGTCGGATTGCCTGCCAGAGCGTCGGCCAGTGCGGCATCCATCAAGGGACGGAAGGACCAGAGCGCGTTGGCGAAAACGGTGTCGGGATAGCGGGGCGTGTAGTCGATAAGCGATCCGATAGCGGGGACACCCCGCTCTTGTGCGGCGTCGGCGGTACCGATGCGTTCGCCAAAGAGGATATCGGCCCCGGCGTCGATCTGCGCCAGACCGGCCTCGCGCGCCTGCGGCGGGTCGAAAAACGTGCCGATGAAGCTGACGATGTGCCGCGCATCAGGGTTCACGGCTTTCACACCGTCGCCGAACCCGTTGATCAGCATGTTCACTTCGGGGATCGGAATCGCCCCGACAGAGCCCACGATGCCCGTCTCGGTCATTTCGCCCGCTAGCATCCCTGCAAGATAGGCGGCCTCCCAGTTCCAGGTGCCGAAGACGCCGAAATTGTCGCCCGCAGCCTCGCCTGACGAGCCCATGAGAAAGGCGATATCGGGATAATCGGCAGCCACTTGGCGCGCTTCCCGTTCGACAGCGTAGGATTCACCCACGATCAGGACGTTGCCCGCCTCTGCGAATTCGCGCATCGCGCGCGGATAATCGGTGCCCGAGACCCCTTCGGAAAAGGTGTATTCGATTGCACCTTCCGCATCGGCGGCGACCATTGCCGCATGCAGGACTGAATTCCATGCGTTCTCTACCGGAGATGCATGAATACCAGCTACTTTCACGGGCCCGGACTGGGCGCGCAGGAGCGAAGGTGCGGCAAGGCCTGCGGCGCCGAATGCCGCGCCGGCCCTGAGAAGACGCCTGCGGTTGATGAGGATACGGCTCATGTTTGATCTCCTTTGATGCGGCCGAATCGACCTTTGGCTTGTCGTCTTGGGCAAAGGTTCTCGGATTTGTGACCTTAGTCCAGCACACTGAACCAGATCTCACTCCACAATGCATTATTTTTGCGCAAGAAAGCCAAATCGCACGAAAATCGGGCGGCGGGAAGCTTAGGACATTGCTTTTGGGGCATAATCAGAGGGATCGACAGCTCCGGGCCTGCCATCAAGCGACAGGCGCGACCGCTCGGGCGGCGTTTCCGCGATGACCTTGCCGCGGCGGATGACCTTGAGCCGGTTGGGGCGAAGCCGGATCGCCTCGGTCGTATCGCGCGCCTGAAGAAGGACCATGTCCGCATGGCATCCGGGTTCAAGCCCGTAGTCGGTCAACCCGAGCAGACGGGCGGGCACGACGGTTATGGCGTCGAACAGCGCTTTCTTGTCCGCGACGGATCCCATCTGGGTCGCATGAACCGCCATATGCGCCACGTCGAGCATGTCGCCCGAGCCCATCGCATACCAAGGGTCGAGAACGCAGTCCTGCTCGGCCACAAGCGGCAGGAGCTTTGAGACATAGTAGTTGTCCATCGAATGCATCGAGGTCAGGTGAGAGCCGGCCACCCTGCCTTGGAGTCCAAAGCGCACCGTCTGTGCCGCAAGCGTCTCGACATGACGCGACAGGGGGTCATCCGTCTCGTCGCAGTGCATGTCGACGCGCAGACCCCGTTCGGCGGCGATGCGACAGAGCGCCTCGATTGACGCACGGCCGTCTTCCATCGTGCGTTCGAAATGCGGGATGCCCCCCACGACATCGACGCCCATGTCGAGCGCCCGCGACAGGGCCGCTGCGACTTGGGGGCTGCGATAGTATCCGTCCTGTGGAAAAGCGACGAGTTGCAGATCGAGATATGGCGCCACACGTTCGCGGACCTCCAGAAGTCCCTCGACCGTGACAAGACGCGGGTCCGAGACATCGACATGGGTCCGAACGGCTAGAAGGCCCTTGGACACGGCAAGATCGCAGTATCGCAAGGCCCGTTCGACAACCGCCTCGCGTGTCAATGAGGGCCGCAGTTCTCCCCAGAGGGCAATGCCCTCAAGCAGCGTGCCGGACAGATTCATGCGCGGCTGCCCAAGCGAGAGCGTCGCGTCCATGTGAAAATGCGGATCGACGAAGGGTGGCGACAGAAGATGACCCTCTGCTTCGATGATCTCGGCTGCCTGCCCCTCGATACCAAGTGCGATGTCGACGATCCGCCCGTCGCGGACCGCCACGTCCTGATTGCGCCGACCGTCCGGCAGGGTCGCGCCCCGGATCAAGAGATCAAACATATCACCACCATCTCTTTCCAACATCCAACTCAGTTGCAGGTTATTTTCTGCGTTTGGCGGACCTGCCCGCGTTGATCGGTTCAGGCCTGCTTGCCTATGGGTCATTGCTTACGGAAGCGGCGGGCATCTTGGCAACCATTGACGTGGCCCGGCGCCGGGCCGCTGTTCATCCATCCTGCTGCACGTCTGGACGCCGCCTGCATATCAGGGCTTGAGCACATCACGCAGTTTACTTGGTGGGTCCGAGATATCTCGCAGGTCCAATGCCGTCAGGATATCAAGCAGATGGCTTTTCATCAGGGCCTCGGCGTCGCTGCCATCCCTGCGGCGGAATGCATCGACAAGCGCGTGATGTGCATGCTTTTCACACAAGGCACTTTGCCTTTTCCAATAGATTGCGATGATCAGCGACGACCTTGCGACCAGCCGCTCGATGAACCCGGCAATCGTCGATTGATCCGCGATCCGCGAGATATCGACGTGAAACTGTCCGGATAGCCTGAGCGCCTTGCCCGGCTTTCCCGCTTCCAGGGCTTCGTGTTCCGCGGCGATATGCGCCTCGAGCAGGGCCAACGCCTCATCGGTCATCCGTTCCGCCGCCGAATACGCTGTACGCGGTTCCAGAAGTGACCGCGCTTCGAACACTTCGCGGGCCTCTCGGATGGTAGGCTGCGCGACAAAGGCACCGCGGTTGCGCTTGAGATCGACCAGTTGCGAATGTGACAACGACTGCAGGGCCGTTCGGACAACGGTGCGCGAAACGCTGTAGATGTCACATAACTCGTCTTCGCCAAGCTTGGTGCCTGGGAGAAGGCGATGTTCGTGAATTGCCAGACTGAGTGAGGCCTCAAGCTTGGCGCTTGGACCATTCAGGCTGGGTTGAATGAAGTCCTGACTCTCTGTCGGTTTGGTCATCTTTGATCCCTCGTCACCGTCATGCGCGTTTTGCGAATCCAATTCAAGCAGCAGCGCTATCGCATTCAGTTGTCTCTCAAATTGTATACAATACTGTGCACAATTAGCGGGCTCAGGCGGCCATGAGCGCCCATTTATCGAGCGCCGAGATGCATACCCTCTCATTCCGATGCAGATTTTCTGGCTGATCCGGTCCGGTGTTCGCTTGATTAACCCATGACAAGACGAGGCGACCCATGACGATCAAAGCTGACCTTGAACTCGTTGCGCTGACAAAGCGATATGGCGGGACCGTCGCGGTCGACAGGATCGCGCATCATTTCAAGCCAAATGTCTATGCGTGCCTGCTGGGCCCCTCTGGCTGTGGGAAATCATCGACCCTGCGCATGATTGCCGGGCACGAGGATATCTCTGACGGGTCAATTCTACTGAGCGGGCGTGACGTGTCACATCTGCCGCCCGCAAAGCGCGGCACAGCGATGATGTTTCAAAGCTACGCGCTTTTTCCGCATCTCAGTGTACGTGACAACGTGGCTTTCAGCTTGCGAATGGCTGGCATCGACAAGCCGGCTCGCGACAGGCGCGCCGACGAAATGCTTGAACTGGTCGAGATGACGGCGTTGGCAGATCGCAAGCCGGCCCAGTTGTCGGGTGGCCAGCAACAACGTGTGGCCCTTGCGCGTGCATTGATTACGCGGCCACAGGTTCTGCTGCTGGACGAACCCCTGTCCGCACTCGATCCTTTTCTACGCATCCGCATGCGGGCCGAACTCAAGCGTTTGCAACGGGAACTGGGTATCAGCTTCATTCATGTCACCCATGGGCAGGACGAGGCGCTGGCGCTGGCGGACGAAATTATCGTCATGAACAACGCGGTCATTGAACAGGCCGGGCCAGCACGGGACGTGTTCAACAAGCCAAAGACAGCTTTCGTCGCGCGCTTCATGGGCGGTCACAATGTCTTGCAGCTGCCAAACGGACATATCTCGCTGCGGTCCGACCAGATGCAGATCACGGACATTGGCGCGGGCAAGATCGACGGACGGGTCACAGGGGTCGAATACCAAGGCACACACGTTTCACTGACGGCCGAGGTTGCGGGCGGTCAGGAGGTTACCGCGCTCATGCCAGATGCTGCGTTTTTGGAGACACCCAAGGATCTTGGCGAGGTCATTGGGCTCAGTTGGGAGGACCGGGCAGTGCATCCGGTCTCCGCTTAACAATCGCTGCTCAACAGAGAGGATCACAAAATGACTACAATATCCAAAGTTCGTTATAGCCGCCGTACGCTGCTGAAATCAGGTGGCGCCGCCATCGCCGCGGCCGCATTTCCTGCGCCGATGGTCTGGGGTCAGGAAAGCAGGGACATCACGCTGCGCCAGTTCGGCACTGGTGTGTCGAACCTCAACGAGGTGGCAACGAAGGTGAAGGAAGACCTTGGCATCACGCTTGAGATGACCGCACTCGACACGGACAGCGTGACACAGCGTGCCGCGACCCAGCCAGACAGCTTTGACATCGCTGACATCGAATACTTTGTCGCAAAGAAGGTCTGGCCCACAGGCAATCTGCAGGCGATGGATGCCAGCAAGATCGACAACTACGACAAGATTGTCGGCATCTTCCGCGACGGGAAGCTAACGCCGGAAAGCACGATCGCGCAGGGCACCGCGCCACACACCGTTGGTTTCGTGGAAGGCCCCGGTGGAACGTCATTCGTCGACAACGAGTCCGGTTGGATGACCTTGATCCCGACGATCTACAATGCCGACACCTTGGGTATCCGCCCCGATCTGATCGGACGCCCGATTGAATCATGGACAGAGCTTCTGAACCCCGAATTCGCGGGCAAGGCCTCTATTCTCGACATCTCATCCATCGGGATCATGGATATGGCGATGGTCTGTGAGGCGATGGGCGAAATCCAGTATGGCGACAAGGGCAACATGACCCGCGAAGAGATCGACAAGACCATCGCCATCTTCACCGAAGCCAAGCAAAACGGTCAATTCCGTGCCTTCTGGAAGACCTTTGATGAAAGCGTGAATCTCATGGCCTCGGGTGAGGTCGTGATCCAGTCCATGTGGTCCCCGGCGATCACCGCTGTGCGCTCGCGCGACATCCCATGCGTCTACCAGCCGCTGAAGGAAGGCTACCGCAGCTGGGGGGGCGGCATCGGCCTCTCGGCAAGCCTGTCCGGAATGGAACTGGATGCAGCCTACGAATACATCAACTGGTATCTGTCCGGCTGGGTTGGCGGCTTCCTGATGCGTCAGGGCTACTATTCCGCTGTGCCGGAGACCTCCCAGGCCTTCATGTCCGAGAATGAGTGGGGCTACTGGTTCGAAGGCAAAGAAAGCACCGACACGATCTCTTCGCCATTCGGTGACAAACTGGCGGACGCGGGCGAGGTGCGCGATGGCGGGTCTTTCTACGACCGGATGGGATCAGTGGCGTGCTGGAATTCCGTCATGGAAGAAAACCAGTACATGCTGCGGAAGTGGAACGAATTCATCGCCGCTTGAAGACGCCGGTGCAGGGGTCGTCGGCCCCTGCACTGCCATTCCCCGATCTGGACTGACAATGACCAAGCAGCTCACGGCATGGATGCAGGCGGCGCCTATGGCACTCGTCCTGCTGGCCTTCCTTGTCGCCCCCATCATCATGATCGTGATCGTCAGCTTCTGGGGCGCGACCGAGTATTCGATCTATCCGGCGTTCCAGTTCGACAACTACGACTTCCTGTTCGGATCACCGGTCACCTACAGGGTGTTTTTCAATACACTGAAATATGCGGCGATCACCTGGCTGCTGACCTTGCTGATCGGCTTTACGGTCGCCTACTTTCTGGCCTTCGAAGTCCGCAGCCTGAAATGGCAAATTGCCCTGTTTCTGCTGTGCACGATTCCCTTTTGGACATCGAACATCATCCGGATGATTTCCTGGATCCCGTTCTTGGGACGCAACGGGCTCGCCAATTCCACACTGATCTCGTGGGGTGTGATTGACGAACCGTTGGAATGGCTGCTGTTCAGCGATTTCAGTGTCGTTCTGGCTTTCGTCCATCTCTACACGCTGTTCATGGTGGTACCGATCTTCAACTCGATGATGCGGATCGATCGATCGCTGATCGAGGCGGCCCGCGATGGTGGTGCATCTGGTTGGCAGGTCCTGCGCCACGTGATCGTGCCGCTGTGCAAGCCCGGCATCATGATCGGCACGATCTTCGTGACGACACTGGTGATGGGCGACTTCATCACCGTGCGGTTCATGTCCGGCAGTCAACGCGCGAATGTCGGACGATTGATTTCCAACGATATCAACTTGCTGCAGTACCCATCGGCCTCCGCCACCGCCGTTGTGCTGCTGGCCACGGTGTTGATCGTGATCGGCCTTCTGCTGCGCGTCGTCGACATCCGCAAGGAGCTTTGAGATGGAAAAACGCAGCCGTAGCTTCTATGTCCTGTCCGCCTTTTTCGCCCTGTTTGTCCTGTTCCTTTACGGACCCATCCTGACGATCGGCATCCTCAGCTTTCAAGGGCCGCAAGGTGGGCTGACCTTCCCGATGAATGGGGTGTCCCTCTATTGGTTCCGTAATCTGTTCGAGGAACAGGCGGTCGGTGACATCTGGGGAAGCTTCCGCCGCTCGTTCGCTTTGGGCATGCTGGTCATGGTCACGACGGTCGTCGTGTCCGTTCTCGGCGGTCTGGCGTTCCGCAAACGTTTTGCCGGGGCCACCCTCTTGTTCTATCTAAGCGTTGCCTCGCTTGTGATCCCGTCGATCCTTGTTTCGCTTGGCGTTGGCCTGATCTTCAACCAGCTCGGTCTTCCGGTCCATTGGGCCAGTTCGGGCTATGGCAGCCAACTGACATGGACCTTGCCGTTTGGTCTTCTCATCATGTTCGCCGTCTTCAACCGTTTCGATAAAAGCTATGAGGAAGCCGCCCGCGATCAGGGCGCCACTGCATGGCAAACATTTGCGCATGTCGTCCTGCCGATCATCGCCCCGTCGCTTCTGGGCGTGGCCCTGTTCGGATTTACCCTCAGCTATGACGAATTCGCCCGGACACTTTTGACCGCCGGAAGCTACAATACTCTGCCGCTCGAGATTTTCGGCATGACGACCAATGTGACCACACCGGTCATATTCGCCCTCGGGACCCTCACGACACTCTTTTCGTTGGTGGTCATCGGGATCTTCTTTCTGGCGGTCTGGCTGATGTCGCGCCGCAAGGACAAAAGCTCCGATGCGGGCAAAGGCTTGGTTTGACCCAGTGACTGTCATCCTCATCAATCCAAACAGCACACAGGCCATGACGCAAAGCGCACTTCGGGCCGCGCAAGAGGCAGCGCCGGACATTCGGTTCGAAGGCTGGACATCGACCTTGGGACCGGCTGCAATCGAAGGCCCGGATGACGGTGCAGAGGCCATTCCGCCGCTCCTTGATCTGGTCCGCAAAGCATCCGCGACTGGTCCGGATGTCATCATCATTGCCTGTTTTGACGACACGGGTCTTCAAGAGGCGCAGAGCATCGCGGCATGTCCGGTTATCGGCATCGGGCAGGCAAGCTATGTCCTGGCCTCGCTGATGCCGGGTCCCACGGCAGTGATCACGACCGTCGCCGCCGCAGTGCCCGTGATCACCGCCAATATCCGGTCGCACAGTTTCGGGGCGAACATCAGTCATATTGTTGCAGCAAACGTACCGGTCCTCATGCTGACGAACGATCCCACGACTGCCTTGCAAAAATTCATCGGGGCGGCGCAACAGCTGCCCGATGGAACGCGCAACGTGATACTGGGCTGTTCTGGGGTTGTTTCGATCAAACAGCACTTTGCACAGGACCTCGCGCTGAACGTGATCGACGGGGTCTCCGCAGCTGCGCAGCTCTGCAAGGCTCTTGCCACCAATTGAGGCCAAGAGGCCCTTGTTCTCTTTCGCGAGGGGCGTTCTAAAACGCCGTCCTTCGGCTGTCGCGAATGGCACCGGGGTCGGGCAGAGCTTGCCATGCAAAGCGACTGTCAGAACACCGCATGTGCCCCAAGATCCGTCTTGGCCTCACCCGCAATCAGCTTGGCGTAGTGGTCCCAAAGGGTGTCGGTTCCGAATTCCGGTGTCGCATCGGCATCATAGCCGCCCTGTTCGGCATCCCACAAAAGCATCGACTCGGTCGCGTAATAACGCCCGGTCCGCGCGAATTCGGCCTTGTCCCGCATGCGCTTGCTGGCGTGACCCAGCAGGCTGAACGTGCCGACCAGACCGTTCATCAAGGCAAGCGGGACGTGACGGATGCGGGGTGGCTGGCCCAGAAGCGCGAATAGCTGCGCGGCCTGATCCAGCGGTGTGATGGCCGGGCCGGGGCCACCGATGGGCAGCAGCGTGTTCCGCTTTTCGGGATCGGACAGGCAAGAGACGACAAAGCGCGCGAGATCCCGGTCGCTGATGGGCTTGCAGGCCGTTTGCAGGCCGTCACCGAAGACAAGAAAGGGCTTTCCGCCCTGAACCCGTGCGACCTGACCGGAGAGTGATTTGAAAAAGGCCGTTGGCCGCACGATCGACCAGTCCAGCCCGCTTTGCATCAGCTTGTCCTCGAAGGCGCGTTTGGCGTGTTGAAACGCCAGCACCGGTTTTTGCACGCAGATCGCTGAGACAAGGACGAAATGTCCAGCACCGGCCTGCGCGGCCTCGGTCATCAGGTTCGATTGGGCGTCGTGCTCCACCGCCCAGGCATCATCGGCGGCACCGCTGCGCGTCGCCATGCAGGAGACGACAGCGTTTACCGGCCGGGACTTCAGCGCATCTGTCAGGCTTCCCGTCTTCGTCAACTGGCATTCAACTGTCCTGAGCCCGCTTTGCCGAAGGGATGAGCCGGGCCGCACGGCGCAGATCACGTCGTGGCCCTGGCTCAGCAGGGTGTCCGCGACGGCCTGACCGATGGTGCCAGTTGCCCCAGCCAGAAGAATGTTCATCCGCGATCCCCCGCTTCCATTGTTACGGCGCGATGACCTGCTCTTGCGTGACCGTCACATGGCCCACGACGTCTGTGGTTTCAGCCGAGACACCCAGCCGCAGCCCGTAGCGTCCAGGCGAGACGACCCATGCGCTGCGTGCGACGTCGAACCATGCGAAATCGCGGGGGGCGAGGGTCAGTGCCACGGTTTCGGACCCGCCCGCCGCGACGAAGACCTTGGCAAAGGCCTTCAGTTCCTTTTGCGGGCGGTCGACGGGGGCATCTTCGGGGGCGACATAGAGCTGCACCACCTGCTGCCCGTCGCGACCCGCGGTATTGGCCAGCGTGACGGTCACCTTGGCGCTGGCCTCTTCGGCCTGCGTTTCAGTGTCTACAATGGCGATTTCGGCGTATCCCAGACCGTGACCAAAAGGGAAAAGCGGGGCAGGGCCGGTGTCGTGATGGCGGTAGCCGATCGACAGCCCTTCGGCATAGCGGACATGACCGTCCTTGCCGGGATAGACCTCTGGTCCGTGGCCGATGTTCGGCGCATCTGCCAGCCTGTGTGGAAAGCTTTGGGGCAGGCGGCCTGCGGGCTCGGACTTGCCGGTCAGAACGTCGGCGATGGCGTGCCCGGCCTCTTGCCCCGGATACCATGCCTGCAGGATCGCATCGACCTGACCTTCCCACGGCATCTCGACCGGTCCGCCGGTTTGCAGCAGAACCACGGTGCGTTTGGCGACCTTGGCGACCTCGGTCACCAGTTCGTCCTGCCGTCCGGGCAGGGCCATCGATGGCAGGTCCGCGCCTTCGCTGTCCCATTCGGCGCTGCGCCCGACGCAGACCAGCGCCACGTCCGCCGCCTTGGCGGTTTCGATTGCCAGCGCGATGTCGCTGTCGTCCAGCGGGCGGCCAAGGCCGAGGTAGTAGGCCTGAATCCCGAGGCCTTCGTCGCCGCCGGACTTGAAATCCATCACGACCCGGACGGTCTGGCCCTTGTCCAAGGTCAGTTCAGCCGTTTCGGGGTTCGAACCCTGTTCAAAGAAGGTCGTGCCTTTTGTCCAATGATCCCATTGGTTTATCACCTCTTTTTCGTCAACGGTAACGCGTGCGCGGCCCGCGACATGCAGGCCGATACTGTGGGTGCCGCTTTCGGTGGCGGTGTAGTCGCTGGTCAGCCGCAGGGAAAACGCCGACGGGTCGACCTTTCCGGCGCCCGGATTTTCGAGGATGAAAGTATTGGCTTCGGGGATCGTTTCGGTGTGGACGGGGTCGCCCGCAAGGGCGGTATTGTCGAACCAGTCGACACGCAGATCGCCGGTCAGGACGGGTTCGAACTGGTGGTTGTCGCAGCCCGCCGCAAAGGACAGGCGGTTGGCGCCGACCGCGTCCTCCAGCCCGTCCCAAGGCGAGACCTTGCGGTGCGCGTTCAACTGCGCCGACCCGCCGCCCATGCAGCGCGCATTGCGGGCGTTGGGGCCGAGAACGGCGATGTGCAGATCCTCCGCGAGGGGCAGGGCGCTTTCGTTCTTGAGCAGGACCATCCCTTCCGCCCCGGCGCGGTGGATCAGGGCGCGGGTGCTGTCGCGTTCATTCGCCTCTTCCACGCGGTCGCTGTGATCGCGCAGCGCGCCGGTCCGGGCCATCAGGCGCAGCATGTTGTCTGCGGCGCGTTCGACGTTTTCCGCCGGAACAGAGCCGTCTTTCACAGCGGCGATCAGCTTGTCGCCACGATCACGTGCGGGGCCGGGCATTTCAAGGTCGAGGCCTGCGTTGACGGTCGGCGCGGTGGAATGAGAGCCGAACCAGTCGCTCATCACCACGCCGTCAAATCCCCATTCGTGCCGCAGAACGGTCTGCAGCAGCCATTCGCTTTCAGAGGTATAGGTTCCGTTCAGGCGGTTGTAGCTGGTCATGACGCCCCATGTCTGCGCGTCCTTCACGGCGCGCTCGAACGGGATGAGGTAGAGCTCGCGCAGGGTGCGTTCGTCCACGTCAGAGGACATGGTCATGCGCTCGATTTCGCTTTCATTGCCGACGAAGTGCTTGATCGTGGCGGCGACGCCGTTGGTCTGCAGGCCGTGGATGTAGGCCACGGCCAATTCGGCGGTCAGATGCGGGTCTTCCGCGTAGCATTCGAAGTTGCGTCCGTTCAGCGGCCCGCGGTGCAGGTTCACGGTCGGGGCAAGCAGGACATGCGCGCTCTTGTCCTTGACCTCGTCCGCGAGGGCCGCGCCGATCTCGCGGAGCAGGGCGGTGTTCCATGTGGCACCCAGTGCGATCCCCACGGGGAAGGCTGCGGATTTGACTCCGCCGGTCAGCGACCCGCCGCCGCGTGCGCCGTTGGGGCCGTCCGTGACGCGAAGCGACCCGATGTCGTGGCCGGGCAAGGGGGCCACGGACCAGAAATCCTGACCGGACAGCAGGCTGACCTGTTCGTCGCGGGTCAGGTCAGCGGCTTTGGGGGCATCTTGGGTCATGGGTGTCCTCTTTGGCAGGTGCGGGCACCGTAGACGCTTGCGCGGGCAAGGCCAATCACTCTGCCGGGCGATCCTGCCATGTGGTGGCCGGCGCCGCGTCGCGGCCTTCGGGTGTCGTGCCGCCTGCGTCCGGCGTCTGCGGGGTGCGCTGCTGGGCCTCGGAGGGTGGCAGGGCGCTGGATTTGCGCCATCCGCCATGCAGGTAAAGCGCGCCGGCCATCAAAGCCGTGGCCATCATGCCGATGGGGAAGGACCACCAGAGCGCATCGGCACCCAACCATGGCCTCAGCCCCGCTGCGACGCCAAGGCGCACCGGATACATCGAGATGACCATGACCAGAAGCGGCCCGATCACGAAGCCGTTGGCGCGCATCGTGCCGAACAGCACCATGGCGATGCCGAAAAACACGTAACCCCAGCTGGCGATCAGCGCGATCCGTCGCCCGATCTCGAGCCCTTCGCTGTCCGCGCCCAGAAACAAAACGAGCGCATAGCGGTCGAACAGGATCACGAGGGCCACGAGCGTGCCGGTCAGCAGGATGTTGAAGCCCAAGCCCCAGAGCGTGATGCGGCTGACGCGGTCCCATCTGTCAGCACCGATGTTCTGGGCCACCATGGCGCTTGCTGCAGCCCCCAGCGCCATGGCGGGCATCTGCACGTAGGTCCATATTTGCTGGGTCGCGCCGAAGGCGGCGGCGGTGGCCACGCCTTCACGGTTGATGAGCCCCAGCATGGCGATGGTGGCGGTCGAGATTACGATCATCTGCAGCCCCATTGGCAGCCCCTTGGTCACCATCGCGGTCACGATCGCCTTGTCGGGGCGCAGAAAGCGCAGTTCCGGCCCGCGCAGGGCCAGTGCCGAATTGCGCCAGTAAAGCGAGGCGACAAGGCCGATCAGCGCGACCGTATTGGCGAACACCGTCGCCAGTGCCGATCCGAAGATGCCCAGTTCGGGCGCAGGCCCCAGCCCGAGGATCAGGACAGGGTTCAGCCCGACATCGAGCAGCGCCGAAAGCCCCATGAAATACATCGGCGTCAGTGCGTCACCGGTGCCGCGCAGCGCCATCATCAGCAGGGTGAAGGTCAGCGTGGCCGGCATGGCCACGAAGATCACGCGCAGGTAGGTTTCGGCCAGATCGGCGGCATTGCCCGGCGTGCCCAGAAGCGACAGGATCTGCGGGGTGAAGATCCAGCCGGTCAGTGCGATGGCAAAGCCGATGGGGATCATGACGCCCATCGCCGTGCCCGCCACACGCTTGACCTGCATCGGCTCGCGGCGGCCCTTGGCCTGACCGATCATGATCGTCGCGGCCATGCCGAAGCCGAAGACAAAGCTGACCAGCATGAACATCGTGATGTTGCCGTTGGTGGTCGCGGCCAGCGCGTCTTCGCCCAGAAAACGCCCGACCCAGATTGCGTTGATCGACCCGTTCAACGATTGCAGCACCGAACTGGCCAGCGTCGGCAAGGCGAACATCAGCATCGTCGTCGGGATCAGACCGGTGGTCAGATCCCGTCCGGATCGGGCGGCTTGGGGGGCGGTGCTTATGGGATCGACCTTCCTGCAGTGTCCGCCCTTCATAGCCGTTCGCAACGCAGGGCCAAGGGGCATTCACCAATCGGTCCCTGCAGTGATGCACAAGGGGGTGGCAGGGCTTTACTCTGCCTTCACATGGGCAGATCATGGGCGTTAAAACCGGCCTGCCGGACCCATTCGAAAGACCTGTCATGCTTCAGAACCACCGCCCCACCGCCGAGTTGCAGCAGCTCGATGCCGCCCACCACATGCATCCGTTCACCCATGGGTCTGCACTGGGCAAGAAAGGCGCGCGGATCATCACCGATGCGCAGGGCATCTGGCTGACCGACAGCGAAGGTGTGCAACTGCTGGACGCGATGGCGGGTCTGTGGTGCGTCAACATCGGTTACGGGCGGGAAGAACTGGTGCAGGCCGCCGCGCGGCAGATGCGGCAGCTTCCGTTCTACAACACGTTTTTCCAGACCAGCCATGTGCCCGCGATCATGCTGGCCGAAAAGCTGGCGGAACTGGCCCCCGGTGACTTGAATCAGGTGTTCTTCAACGGCTCGGGGTCGGACGGAAACGACACCAATATCCGCATGGTGCGGCACTATTGGGCGGCCATGGGCAAGCCCGAGAAGACCGTCATCATCGGGCGCTGGAACGGCTATCACGGCTCGACCATGGGGGCCGCGTCGCTGGGCGGCATGAAGGGGATGCACAGCCAGGGCGGTCTTCCGATCCCCGACATCGCCCATATCAACCAGCCCGACTGGTGGGGCGAAGGCGGCGACATGACGCCGCATGACTTCGGCATCGCCCGCGCCCGCGAACTGGAAGCCAAGATCGACGCATTGGGCGAGGACCGTGTCGCGGCCTTCATCGCAGAGCCGGTGCAGGGGGCAGGGGGCGTGATCGTCCCGCCCGAGAGCTACTGGCCGGAACTGCAGCGCATCTGCGACGAACGCGATATCCTGCTGATCGCGGACGAGGTGATCTGCGGCTTCGGACGCACCGGCAAGTGGTTCGGCAGCGAGACGATGGGTCTCAAGCCCGATATCATGACGGTGGCGAAGGGCATCACGTCCGGTTACGTGCCGCTGGGAGCCTCGATCGTGTCGGACCGGATCGCGGATGTGGTCAACGACATCGGTGATTTCAATCACGGCTATACCTATTCGGGGCATCCCGTCGGCTGTGCCGTGGCGCTGGAAAACCTGCGCCTGCTGGACGAGGAAGGCATCGTCGAACTGGCAGGGACCGTGATCGCGCCCTACCTGAAAAAGCAGTGGGACAGTCTTGCGGATCATCCGCTTGTAGGCGAGGCCAGCATGGTCGGTCTGATGGGGTCGCTGGCGCTGACGCCGCACAAGGAAAGCCGCGCGAAATTCGCAGCGGATGCGGGCACCGTCGGCTATATCTGCCGCGAACGGAGTTTCGCCAACAACCTGATCATGCGGCATGTGGGCGACCGCATGGTCATCTCGCCACCGCTGGTCATCACCGAAGGCGAAGTGGACGAGTTGATCATTCGCGCCCGCCGGTCGCTGGACGAGGCGCTGGAGCGGGTGAAAGCCGAAGGGCTGATGGTTGCGGCCAGCTGACCTGAAATCGGGCCGGGCGGCGAGTCCTGCCCGGCTCGTCCTTAATCGTGCGTTAATCTGCCTTTTTCTTGAGCCGATAGATTTTTTTCGCCCTTTTTTGCGGCGGTCATAGGCCAAGCCTCCATTTTCGGGGTGCTTGTTCTCCCCCTTCCGACATCGCTCTGCTGATGATGACGCGACACCCGTTGACGCGGGGTCAATCGCGCGGTGATGCAAGCCTGAGAACCTGATGCACCACCGCACTCGCAACACTGATTGCGTAGGGGTCCATATGAAGCGCGTTTCGCAATTGTCGAGCCAAAGCCGCCCCTGCGCCGTCCGGGAAAGGACTGCCATGAAACTTCGCTCATCTCTTCTCTCTTCCGCCCTGATCCTTGCCGCAGTGCCCTTGGCGGCACAGGAGACAACCTGCCCGGTGCAGGTCGGCGTTCTGCATTCGCTGTCGGGCACGATGGCGATTTCCGAGACAACGCTGAAAGACGTCATGTTGATGCTGGTCGACCAGCAGAACGCCGCCGGTGGCGTGCTGGGCTGCGACATCGAGGCGGTGGTCGTCGACCCTGCGTCCGACTGGCCGCTTTACGCCGAAAAGGCCCGCGAGCTGCTGACGCAGCAGGAGGTCGACGTGATCTTCGGCAACTGGACATCCGTCAGCCGCAAGGCCGTGCTGCCGGTGATCGAGGAACTGAACGGCCTGCTGTTCTACCCTGTGCAATACGAAGGCGAGGAATCGTCGCGAAACGTCTTTTACACCGGTGCCGCGCCGAACCAGCAGGCGATCCCTGCCGTGGACTACTTCCTTGAAGAACTGGGGGTCGAGAAATTCGCGCTGCTGGGCACCGACTACGTCTATCCGCGCACCACCAACAACATTCTGGAAAGCTATCTTCAAGACAACGGCATCTCGGAAGAGAACATTTTCGTGAACTACACGCCCTTCAGCCACGCCGACTGGGCGACGATCGTATCCGATGTCATCGAACTGGGGTCCGACGGATCGCAAGTCGGTGTCATCTCGACGATCAACGGCGATGCCAATGTGGGCTTTTACAAGGAACTGGCCGCACAGGGCGTCAGCGCCGACGACATTCCCGTCGTCGCCTTTTCGGTGGGCGAGGAAGAGCTTTCGGGTCTCGATACCTCGAACCTCGAAGGTCATCTGGCGGCGTGGAACTACTTCATGTCCGCGGACACGCCCGCCAATGCGGATTTCATCGCCGCGTGGCATGAATTCATCGGCGACGAGGACCGTGTGACCAACGATCCGATGGAGGCGCATTACATCGGGTTCAACATGTGGGTGAACGCGGTCGAGCAGGCCGGAACCACCGATGTCGATGCCGTGCGAGAAGCGATGTGGGGGCAGGAGGTTCCCAACCTGACCGGCGGCACCGCCGTGATGGGTGCCGACCACCACTTGTCCAAGCCGGTGCTGATCGGCGAAATCCGCGCCGACGGGCAGTTCGACATCATCAGCCAGACCGACCCCGTCGCGGGCGATGCATGGACCGACTTCCTGCCTGAATCGGCTGTCCTGGTGTCGGATTGGAAGGATCTGGGTTGCGGCATGTACAACACCGAGACCGAGACCTGCGTGCAGCTGACCTCGAATTACTGACTTCGGTACGAAGGGTGCGGCACGGTCGCGCCCTTCATTCATAGGATGTCCTGATGCGCGCCTTTCTGATCGCCTTTTTGTGTTGTGTGCTGTCGCCGGTCATGGCCGCCGCGCAGGATCTGCAAACCGTTCTGCAACGGTATGCGGAAGAGGTCGAAAGCCCTGGACGGCAGACTGTCGGTGTCGTCATCGACGACCTGCTGGCCGCCGAGCTGCCGACCGCGCCCGCGTTTCTGGGCTACTGGCAGGACCGCCAGATCGTCCGCAATCAGGATGACGGATTGTTCTACCGGGCGGGAGAGCGGGAAGGCGAGACGCTCGAGCTGATCGACCTCGACAGTGGCGAGGTGGCGATGGCTGTCCCGACCGCCAGCGTGACGGAAGTGCGCCCCAACGGGGGCGTGCGCCGCGAGCTGGGTGCCGCCCTTGTGCGGTTCCAGCTGGCCGATCCCGATCCTGCGGTGCGCCGCAGCGCGCTTGCCTCGATCGCGCGATCCCCCGACCCGGACCAGATCGCGCCACTGGACGCGTCGATCGCCGACGAGCCCGATGCCGCGATCCGTGACGAAAAAGTGCGGTTGCGCAACATTCTGGCGGCGCGTTTCGGTGACACACCCGAGATCCGCGTCGAAGCCATCCGAAACCTCGGCGGAAGCATTGCGCCCATTTCGCGGGCCGCGCTGGCGCAGATCCTGTCCACGACCGAGGTCGTCACCCAGGGTGATCCTGACGGGAATGTCGCACGGTTGCTGGATGTGGGCCGTGATCTGACGCGTGTCGAAGCCTATGCGCGGCTTGTCGATGCAGGCCTCGTGCCGCCGCGCGTGTCGGACACCGACATTCGGAACGCCTTGATCGCCAATATTGCCGAGGGCACCGTGGGGGGGTGGGCTGTCACCGAGCTCGATACCGTAGCCGCACGACGCGCGGCCTATGTCGCGCTTGAGGCCGAGGGGGTCGTGCCGCCCTTCATCACCGAGGAGGAAATCGAGGCGGCCTTGTCCGATCATACCATCGCGCTGGTCTACAACGAGGACGATCCCGCGATCACGCAGGCCGCAGAGCAGACGCTTGCAGGCATCGACCGACGTGTTGCGGCCAGTAACGGCGCCGATCTGGCGATCGACGCTGTCTCATTGGCCTCGATCTACTTTCTGGCGGCCATCGGGCTGGCGATTACCTTTGGGGTGATGGGGGTCATCAACATGGCCCATGGTGAGTTCATAATGATCGGTGCCTACACCGGTTATGTCGTGCAGCAATACGTCCCCGATTATACGCTGTCGCTGATCATCGCACTGCCGCTGGCCTTTGTCGTCGCTGCAGCGGCGGGGGTAGCGCTGGAACGGCTGGTGATCCGGCATCTTTACCACCGGCCGCTTGAAACGCTTTTGGCGACCTTTGGTATCTCGATCGCGCTGCAACAGCTGGCCAAGAACATTTTCGGCACGCAGGCCCGCCCCCTGACCGCACCCGGATGGCTGGATGGACAGTGGGTGATGAACGAGATCATCGGCGTCAGCTACATCAGGGTGGCCATCTTCGTGCTGGCGCTGCTGTTTCTTGGCCTGCTGCTTTTCATCCTGAACCGCACCCGGCTGGGGCTGGAGGTGCGGGCGGTCACGCAGAACCCCGGCATGGCCGCGTCGATGGGGATCGATCCCGACAAGATCAACATGGCGACCTTTGCGCTTGGGTCGGGCATCGCCGGGATCGCGGGCGTGGCCATCGGGCTTTACGGACAGGTCACATCCGAAATGGGCGCGAATTACATCGTTCAAAGCTTCATGACGGTCGTCGTGGGCGGGGTCGGCAACGTCTGGGGCACGCTGGCCGGGGCGGGACTGATCGGGATGCTGCAAAAGGGCATCGAAAGCTTCAATCCGTCGAACACGCTGGCCGCGCAGACCTTCATGATCCTTTTCATCATCATTTTCATCCAGTTCCGGCCAAGGGGTATCGTCGCCCTCAAGGGCCGGGCGGCGGGGGACTGAGCCATGCGAAACGACGTCTTCAAACCCTCGACCCTGCTGTTTCTGGGCGCACTTGCGGTCTTTGCCATCGTCGTGACGATCATGGCGGGGCAGGGGATGGTCTCGACCTCTTTCGTCAAGACGCTGGGCAAGACGCTGTGCCTGTGCCTTGCCGCCATCGCGATGGACGTGATCTGGGGCTACACCGGCATCCTGTCCTTGGGCCACATGGCGTTTTTCGGCCTTGGCGGCTACATGATCGGCATGTGGCTGATGTATGCGCGGACCGAGACTCTGGTCGCGCCCGGACTGGCCGCACAGCCCTTGCCGCCGACGGAAGGCGAGGTGCGCGACGCCATCGGCAGCCAGATTTTCGGGGTGGTCGGGTCGTCCGATTTTCCGATGATCTGGATGTTCGCGGACAGTCTGGTGCTGCAACTGGCACTGGTGGTGCTGGTCCCCAGCCTGCTGGCGCTGGTCTTCGGCTGGCTGGCGTTCCGCAGCCGGGTCACCGGCGTTTACCTGTCGATCCTGACGCAGGCGATGACGTTGGCGCTGGCGTTGTACCTGTTCCAGAACGACAGCGGATTGCGCGGCAACAACGGTTTGTCGGGCCTGCAGAACATTCCTGGCTTTGAGGACGTGCCGCAGTCGACCCTGTCGCTGAGTTTCTTCTGGGCGTCTGCCTTTGCTTTGGCGGCGGGGTATCTGTTGTTCGCATGGGTCGTATCAGGGCGGATGGGCAGCGTGCTGCGCGCGATCCGCGATGACGAGCAGCGCGTGCGGTTTCTGGGCTATCAGGTCGAGCACTACAAGCTGTTCGCCTTTGTGCTGACGGCTGCGGTGACCGGAATCGCGGGGGCGCTTTACTATCCGCAGGCGGGCATCATCAACCCGGCGGAAATCGCGCCCATCGCGTCGATCTACCTTGCGGTCTGGGTTGCCATCGGGGGCAGGGGGCGGCTTTACGGCGCGGCCATCGGGGCGGCTGTCGTGTCGCTTCTGTCAAGCTGGTTCACGGGGGGTGCGGCACCCAACATTGCCCTTGGCGATTACGCGATCCGGTGGACGGACTGGTGGCTGGTGCTGCTGGGGGTCAGTTTCGTCTGCGTCACGCTGTTCGCGCCCAAGGGGATCGGCGGGTTGGTCGACCTGTTGCAAAGACGTCTGCCTGTCGACCGCACCGGCGACTTCGGTCCTGACAAGGGCTCGAAACGGGCCGAGGAGACGGCGCAATGAGGATACTGGAGGTCGACGGCATTTCGGTCACCTTCGACGGGTTCCGGGCCATCAACAACCTGTCCTTCGCCATAGAAGAGCCCGAGTTGCGTGCCGTCATAGGCCCGAACGGGGCGGGCAAGACGACCTTTATGGACATCGTGACCGGCAAGACCCGGCCCGACAGCGGCCGTGTCATCTGGGGCGAGCAGAACGAAAACCTCGTGGGCCGCAGCGAAAGCGCGATTGCGCAAGCCGGGATCGGGCGCAAATTCCAGAAGCCCACGGTGTTCGAGGCTCAGACGGTGACTGAAAATCTGGCCATGGCGCTCAAGGACAATCGCAGCCCGCTGGCGGTGCTGTTCGGGCGAGGTCATCGGACGGCACGGATCAGGGAGCTTGCCGCCGAGATCGGGCTGGAGGACCATCTTGCCCGGCCCGCCGGAGAGTTGAGCCACGGCCAGAAGCAATGGCTGGAGATCGGCATGCTGCTGGCGCAGGAACCGCGCCTGCTGTTGGTCGACGAGCCCGCCGCCGGGATGACCACGGCAGAGCGGGAACACACGACGGACCTGCTCAAGCGGCTGGCGCAGAAACACGCGGTGGTGGTCGTCGAACACGACATGGCCTTCGTGCGGCGGCTCGATTGCAAGGTGACCGTGCTGCACGAAGGCAGTGTGCTGGCCGAAGGATCGCTGGACCACGTGACGCAGAACAAGGATGTGATCGATGTCTATCTGGGGCGATGAATGATGCTTGAGGTCACCGACCTGACACTGCGCTACGGCCAGAGCGAAGTGTTGCACGGGATGAACCTGACGGCGAAGGCGGGTGAGGTCACCGCCGTCATGGGCGTGAACGGCGTGGGCAAGACGTCGTTGATGAAGGCCATCGTTGGGCGGCACCCCTACAGGGGCGGCACGATCCGGCTGGACGGGCGTGATCTGAACCATCCCAGCGCCGTGCAGGCGGCCAAGGCCGGGATCGCCTATGTGCCGCAGGGTCGCGAGGTGTTTCCCCTGATGACCGTGGCCGACAACCTGCGCACCGGGTTCGCCTGTCTCGACCGCGACGCACGCACAGTTCCCGACCGCATCTTCGATCTTTTTCCGATCCTCGACCAGATGCGCAACCGGCGCGGCGGTGACCTGTCAGGGGGCCAGCAACAGCAGCTTGCCATTGCCCGTGCGCTGATCACGCGGCCCAAGGTTCTGTTGCTGGACGAACCGACCGAAGGCATTCAGCCGTCGATCATCAAGGACATCGGACGCGTGATTGAAACACTGCGGTCGGAAGGCGAGATCGCGGTAGTTCTGGTCGAGCAATACTTCGAGTTCGCCGTCGGGCTGGCGGACCGTGTGACAGTGGTGTCGGGGGGTGTCGTGAGCTACGAAACGGAAGACGTCGGCGGTTCACGTGACGACATTCTGAGAGCGGTCGCGCTTTGACCTGAATTTGCACCATCAGGTCTGGCCTACGCGGGGCGCTGTTGCGTAGAGGCGTTGGCGACTAAGCCTGTCTTGGTTCTGAATGTGTCTTTACCCCAGAAGCAACGGCAAATCATGATGCTGCAGTTGTCTGCCGTGGAATTCGGCAACCGGTAGCCTCAGCAATGCGGTGGGTCGCGGTCGAAGGCACCCCCGCGGCGGTATCGCCTTTGTCTCGCTGCCGCTGCGCTGCCTCTGCCCACCATTCCAGTTGCCCGAGGGTGCGCCCGAGATAGCCTTTCCATTTAGCAGCGTCCGAGACCCATGCGCCACCTTCGTCAACAAGTCGTCAGAGTTACCTTCCTGCATCCGAAGGGTTACTGTGGCAGATCACCATCACCAAAAAGGTTTGGAAAGAGTCTCTCCCGGTAATCCAAAGGAAACGCCAACCGAACAGGCGTCTTCGGCGAAATGGACGTCAGGTATCCAGCGGCAGTCAGTTTTCTCAGCGTATTGCGAGCCGTTCGCTCCGAGGTCTTGAGCACAATCTGTGCGTCGCCTCGATCCAGTGCACCGTGATGAAGAACAGCCGAGATCAGTTCCGGCGCGCGCTTGTCGTCGATAGTATCTGTAACGAGACGACGATACCGTTGGTCCAATCCGCCAAGATCGAACAATTTTGTAGAAAAGGAGATCTGGTCGAATGTCACCTTTAAGAACCATTCACTGTACGTTTTCAGTGCCGCTTCTGACAGGTTTCCACGTCCGTCGCGGTCACCGCGGCGCGGGCTGTCGGCCAGATCCATCATCCGTTTGTATTCGCCCCGATCGATCAACCCCCGTGCCAACCCACGCGAGATTGACCAGAGCCCTTGGCCACCGATCCCTGCTGTAAGGGCCATGGCATGAGACATCAGTCTGCTGACACGGCCGTTGCCATCCGGGAAAGGGTGGATGTAGTTCAGCCGGTGATGTGCAGAGGCGATCGCGATGATCCGTCCGCTCGAAGACCGCGCCGCAATCTGAAACCGTTTGTCGAAATGGTCCATGAATGCCGCGACCCGCGACGATGAAGGAGGTAGGTGACGCCCGACCGCAACTTCCCGATCGTCATCCTGGCGCATGCGTCCCGGAACGATGGGCTCTTGTGTGCCGTCGGGATGTTCGATGACCCGAAACTCGTCAGGCATTTCGTCGTAGAAGCTCTTATGGACCCAAGTCAGAAAATCGACAGATGTGGGACGGGGCAGGGTGCCTTTGCGATGCATCTCGTCGATGGCCCGTTGAACGATGACGTGCGCGCGGGCCTCAAGGGCGAGAGGGCGGGTTTCTTCCTCAAGCTCGGCGCCAGCCAACGCCCTTTCGATGTCGCGGGGGCGTGTGTTGTGTCCTTCGATCAGGTTGGAGTAGTAGCAGTTCATCACGCGGACGAGGTCGGCAAGTTCGACTGCGCTGTCAGGATGTAACCCTTGTCCCAGCCCGGTGGCTTCCCTCTGGATGTCGACCGAAAGGTCGGCCAATTCTGTAGGGACATGCTCCTCGAAAAAGCACGGTTCGATTCTGGCGGGTGTTTCCAGCATTTTTGCCGATCTTCCATATTTGAAAAGCAATTGAAAAACATACACATTTTGTTCCTGCAAACAAGGTTTTGCCGATATGTGTTGCCGATCTTGGTTGCCGAGCTGGAATTGCTGCATGAAATCAATGGCTTCGGCAGATGTGCCGGGCTTTTCGGTTTTGTTGTGTGCCCAACGGGGCCGGAGAAAGTGAAAGTGTCCTTCGGGTTTTGTGACTGACGGATGAGGGCCTTTGGGGTCCCTCAGATGGGTCCGGGCCGGGTTCCGGTCTGCCGTTCCTGATGAAGGACATTCCCATGCAAACAGGTGTCTTGCGCGTGTTGCGCGCGAACGCTGCCTCGTGGTGGCGACACAAGGAACTACGCCGAACCGGCCAGACGGGGCAGGCACAGCGGCTCGAACGCCAGACCGTTCTGCGTGATCTTGGTTATCTCAGGCAGGCGGCGACAGTGCCGGACGCGCATGTGATCTGCGGGGAGGGTGGGACAGTCCTCCATCTCGGCTGGACCTCCGTGTCGACCTTCGCGCCGATCGAGCACTTTCCCTTGTCCGCTCTTGCGGTCGCACGAGGAACCCCGTTCATCGATATCCGACCCGTCACCGATGTCATCGCCTTCGCGAAACTGCCGCGGGTGGCGCGAGACGGATCGGTCGACGCTGTCCCTTCGGGTGCCGGCAGGTCTGTCTCGCTGACCACCTACATCGACATGGTCGAAAAGCTCGGTGCGAGGATCCTCAATGATCCGCGGCCCCGTCAGTCAACCTGAGCCCCAATCTTCTCACCAACACTCGAAAGGAAGCCAGCCATGGCCCGATCACGCACGCCCAAATTCGATGCCTCCGAGGTCATCACGAACGAAATCATCCGCATCATCGAGCGCGGCGTCCTGCCGTGGCGCAAGCCCTGGACGGCAGGTGGCAGCTCTCGTCCCCTACGCGTGGGCGGCGAGCCCTATCAGGGGGTAAACAACTTCCTTCTGACAATGCGGACCGTGATGGCGGGCCACAGCTCGCCCTTCTGGATGACACTGCCGCAGGCCAATGCGTTGGACGCAAAGGTCCGCAAGGGCGAAAAGTCCTCTGTCGTCGTCTATTACGGCCAAAGCCGCAAAGCCGCCGGCGGCGAGGACGACCGCGGGGAGGACGATGATCGTTCCGAGGAAACCCGCATCTTCCGCTTCCAGAAGTCCTACCGCGTGTTCAATGCCTGCCAGATCGAGGGTCTGCCCGACAGCTTCTTCCCCGACCCGGAGCCAGCGCCTGAGCATCCTCCGTCCGAGCCCATCCCGCACATGCAGGCGTTTTTCGATGCGATCGACATCACGACGGTTTTTGCGGGCGGCGAAGCCTACTATCTGCCGCCCGTCGATAAAGTTTTCATGCCGTCTATCGAGAGGTTCCAGGACCCGCGGCATTTCTACGGGGTCTGGGCGCATGAGCTGGCCCATGCCACGAAAGCTCCGCAGCGGCTGAACCGTGATTTCGGGCTCTCGAAGTTCGGCAACACCTCTTACGCGCGCGAGGAGATTGTGGCTGAGCTGACCTCCTGCTTCCTGGGACAGGAACTCGGCTTCACGGCGCATACGCTCGAGATGAACGCGGCGTATCTTTACAACTGGCTGCGCGTTCTGCGCTCCGACAAAACCGCGATCTTCAAGCATGCGGCCGACGCGCAGCGCGCTTGCGACTACCTGATCGCCCTATCAGAGGCGGGCAGGGCAGGGGACAGCGCCGAGGCTGCCTGATCACCCGGCGAACGTAGATCCCCATGTCACGCAAAGAACCAAAGACGCTGCAGGTTTCCTGTTTCCCCGATGGCCGCCGCACGATCATCACCTTCGAACGCGGTGCTTATTGGTGGAGCCGGTCCGAAGGGGCCTACTCGCTCTCGGCTGCGCTCGAGAGCATCACGGAACAGGGCGGCTGGGTCGAAACCATCCCAAACCCGAACTTCAGAGGCAGACAGATGTTCGGGTAAGGCACCTTCGACCTCGGTTCTTCCGCCACGCGGAAAAGAAAAAGCGGGCTTTGGGCAGGGTGGTTCAAATCTCTGAAAGGATAAAACCCATGGCTAATACCGCATACGGTGAACTCTCCCCCACCTAAAGGAGGGGGCTTCAGGATCATCACACCCCAGCAGCCATAAGGCTGCCGGGCTGGCTGATTCCGTCTTTTTTCTCTTCCCGTCTCGTCGCCAATGCCTGTGCAGAGGGCTCCTCGGGCTGCCA
>JAIVHI010000212.1 GCA_020201155.1 Loktanella sp.
GCGCATCCCGGTCGGGTCAAAGGTGATTTCGACCTCTTGCCACTGTCCGTATTTGTCCGCGGGCAGGTCATAGCCGCTGCCCTGGCAGCGCAGGATGGCGCGGCGCGCCTTGTCGAACGCGTTTTGCTGTGCCGCCCCGTCGCCCCCTTCGGACCCGACAAGCCGAATGTCACCCGTCACCTGCCCCGATTGGTTCAACGAAAAGCCCACCGTGACGATCACGTTGGCCGATTGCGCACCGGGGTCGACGACCCAGCAACTGTTCACGGCGATGCGGAATCCCTCGCGCTCGGACCCCGCCATCGGCGGACCCTGCGGGACATTCGGCTCGTCCGCCGCCGACGTGGCAGCGTCGAGAGCGGCGGCAACGGCATCTTCGTCGGTCGTGCTGGACGACGTCTCTTCGTCGGGCTCGGACTCGGCCACCTCGGTTTCAGGCTCGGGCTGCGGTTGCGGTGCCGGCCGGTTGGGCCGAACCTGCGGACGGGGGCTGGTCGTCAGTGAACGGGACGGCTGATCGGCTTCCGTCACGATCTCGGTCGCGGTCTCTTCGGGGGCAGCTTCCGTCTCGGGCTCGGTCACTTCGGGCGCGTCGGAGGGCGCGTCCTCGCTGGCCGAGTCCTGCACCTCGGGCGCGGTATCCACATCGGGCGGCGGCGGTGCGACGGGATCCGGCGCGATCCGCTCTGCGGGGCGCGGCTGCGGTCGTTCGGACAGGAAGGGCGCAAAGACCTGTTGGTCGGGCTCTGAGGGTTCTGCGATCTCTGGCGGGGCATCCACGATCTCTTCTGGCGGTGCGGGCGCGACCGGTGCTTCGGGCGGGGCCTGTTCCTCGGCGGGGGGCGCCACAGGCTCCGGGGCATCCGGCGGCGGCGTATCTTCAACGGGCGCAACCTCGGGGGCCGGCTCCTCGACAGGTGCGGCGGGCGCATCCGGCTCCTCGGCACCCGGATCTGGCGTCGTGGCGGCGACAAGCGCCGCGTATTCCTCGCTGCTGACGACCGACACATCAGAGACGTCGAAATCCAGCGGCGCAGAGGAAAACCCCCATCCGGCGACCAGCCACACGATGAGGCCAAGATGCGCTGCGGCTGAAATGTAGGTGCCGGGGGTCTGCATTGCCCCCTACCCGTCCGACCCGTCGAATGCGGGCCCACCGATATCCGTCACGAGGCCGATGTTCGAGAAACCCGCGGCATTCAACGCACCCATGACCTGCGCCACACGGTTCCAGTCATTCGCACCGTCAGCCCGCAGAAAGATCCGGTCCGACGTGCGTTCTGCCGCGATACCCTGCAGACGCGCGATCAGTTCGTCATCACCCGTGGGCGTGTTCTGGATTTGCAGCGTCCCGTCCGCAAGGATCGTGACCGCAAGCGGCTCTTCCTCGTCGGAAGGCAATGCATTGGCAGCCGTCTCGGGCATCTCGACAGGCACGCCGACCGTGAGCAGGGGCGCCGCGACCATGAAGATGATCAGCAGCACCAGCATGACGTCGACGAAGGGTGTGACGTTGATCTCGGCCATCGGCTGCGTGCGCCGCCCGCCGCGCCGCCTGCGCCGCCCGCCCCCGTCGTCCCCGGATTTCATGACACCCGCACCCATGTCAGCTGTCCAACTGGCGGCTGAGGATTGTGGCGAATTCGTCGGCAAAGGCCTCGTATCCGTTGATGATCCGGTCGCTGTCCGACGACAGCTTGTTGTAGAAGATAACGGCCGGAATCGCGGCCAGAAGGCCAAGCCCCGTGGCCAGCAGCGCCTCGGCGATCCCCGGTGCCACGACGGCAAGGTTGGTGTTCTGCTGCTCGGCGATCTCGATGAAGGCGTTCATGATGCCCCAGACCGTTCCGAAAAGGCCGACGAAGGGGGCGGTCGACCCGACCGTCGCCAGAACCGGCAGCCCCTTTTGCAACTTGGCCGATTCGCGCTGGATCGCCACGTCCATCGCCCTGTCGATCCGCGCCTGCGCCCCTGCGATCAGCGCCCCGTCCTGCCGGTGCGACCGACGCCATTCGGTCATCCCGGCGGCAAAGATGGTCTCGGACGCGCCGCGGGGCGTGGGGCCGATCTGGTCGAACAACTCGTCCAGCGGCTCGCCCGACCAGAAGGCCAGATCGAAGGTGGCGGCATCGCTGCGCGCACGGCGGTATTGTATGATCTTGTCGATGATGACGGCCCAGCACCAGACCGACGCGGCGATGAGCATGATCATCACCAGTTTTACGATGATTGTCGCACGCGCAAATAGCGCCCACATGGTGAAATCTGCTGCGGTTTCCATGGCTCTGCTCTCTGTCGGGCCGATTACTGGCTCTGTTGAGAGGGCTTATAGCGCCGCACGGTCGGAATATCCACGCAAAGCCGCGTGACCGGCTAGACCTCATCCCCCAGTTTTGAGCGAAGTTCCGCCGGAAGCCGCGTCGGCCGCCCGTTCAGCGTCATGCAAAGGGCCGTGACCACCGCACGAAAGATCACTTGCCCGTCGCGCTGCACCTCTTGGTCGAAGACCCAGCGCGACCGCCCGACAGGGCGATGCGTCGTCACCACCTCCAGCCGGTCGTCCAGCCGTGCGGGGGCCAGGTAGTCCGCCTCGACCCGGCGGACGACGAAGACGATCCCGTCCTCGTCCTTCATCCGGTTCTGGTCCAGACCCAGATCCTCGACCAGTTCCGACCGCCCGCGTTCGATATATTTCAGGTAATTCGCGTAGTAGACGATCCCGCCCATGTCGGTGTCTTCGTAATAGACGCGAACCGGCAAACGATGGGTCATTGCAGGGGCTCCAGTCTGGCGGCCAGACGCAGCGCGTGGGATGCATCCTGCGCAACCGCGGGCATAACCGGATCATAGGCCGCACGGATCACGGCGGCGATATCGGGACGCAGCACCGTGGTGCCATCCACAGCCGCAAGCGGCGAGGTTTCGGTAAAGGCCGTGTCCGACCACAGCAGGATCGACTGCACCGCCTGCGACAGCGCAATGGTATCCGCCGACACAGCCGCAAGATGCGCATCGAGCCGCAGAAAGACGAAGACCGCGCGGATCGCACCCTGCGGGTCAAAGCGGAAAATCCGGTACTGGTTCGCTTCGGCCCCTTTGAGCTTGCCGACCAGCGCGTGCAGATCGGGCACCAGCCGGTCGAGGTGGGGCACTTCGGGCAGTTCGTCCCAGTCCTTGCAGAAAAAGACCATCATGTTGGCCCCGAGCTCTGGATCTGTCTCGGTCATCTCGTGACCGGCAAGGCTGACCACGGCCTCGATCGCGCCCTTGAAGACGCGCAGGCTGGCATCGTCCACGCCAAAGACAACGGGCGCGATGGGTCGCCCCCAGCGCGCACAAAGGTATGTGCCGTCCTTGCGTGTGAACAAGGTCTCGATTTGCGATGGGTCCATCATCATCTTGCCCCAAATATCCCCGCCGGAGGCTCCGGCCTATGCCCCGAAAAGATCGGTCTGCCCTTTTGGCGCATCCAGCCCCAGATGCCGCCACGCGTCCTGCGCCAGCATGCGCCCGCGCGGGGTGCGCTGGATCAACCCCTTTTGCAACAGGTAGGGTTCGATTACATCTTCAAGCGAATCGCGGCTTTCGGACAGCGCGGCACTCAGGGTCTCGACCCCCACCGGACCGCCGCCATAGCTCATGGCGATCAGGCGCAGGTAGCGGCGGTCGGCGTTGTCCAGCCCAAGGTGATCGACGCCAAGCCGCGTCAACGCACGATCCGCGATGGCCTGCGTCACCGTCCCGTCGCCTTCGACCACGGCGAAATCCACCACCCGCCGCAGCAATCGCCCGGCGATGCGTGGCGTGCCACGTGCACGGCGTGCGATCTCGCGCGCGCCCGCGTCCGATGCGGGCGATCCCATCAGCCGTGCGCCGCGTGTCACGATCTGGTGCAGTTCGTCTTCGGTGTAGAACTCCAGCCGTGTCGGGATGCCGAAACGGTCCCGCAGCGGGGTCGTCAAAAGTCCCATCCGCGTGGTGGCCCCCACCAGCGTGAAGGGCTGCAGTTCGATCCTCACGGTCCGCGCCGCCGGGCCCTCGCCGATCACGAGATCCAGCTCGAAATCCTCGAGCGCGGGGTAAAGCACCTCTTCCACCGCCGGGTTCAGACGGTGGATCTCGTCGATGAACAGCACGTCGCGTTTTTCGAGGTTGGTCAGAATCGCCGCAAGATCCCCCGCCTTGGCCAGCACCGGCCCGCTCGTCATCCGGAAGTTCACCCCCAACTCGCGCGCCATGATCTGCGCCAGCGTCGTCTTGCCCAGACCGGGAGGGCCATGAAACAGCGTGTGGTCCATCGCCTCGCCGCGAATCTTGGCGCTTTCGATGAAGACGCGCAGGTTGGCGCGGGCCTCGGCCTGACCGATGAACTCTTCCAGCACCTGCGGACGCAGGGCGCGGTCGCTGTCCTCGGGCTGCGGGTCCGGGCGCATCAGGGGGTCGGGATCATTCATGGCTGCCACGTTTGCCGTCCCCGAGGGTCATGCGCAAGCATCACCCTTTCGGCGCCAGCAGCTTCAGCGCGGCCCGGATCAGCCCGCTTGTGTCCAGATCGGGCGTGTCGTCCATCGCCTGCGCCACGGCACCTGCCGCGTCGCCCGGCGCATAGCCAAGGTTGCCCAGCGCCGACAGCGCCTCTGACTGTGCTGGATTGCCTTGCGCAACTCTTGGCGTCGCAGGTCTGGAGGGGGCGGCAGGTTCAAGGACCGCATCACCCGTGGCTTCCGCCAGTGAGCCCCCCATGGCCATGACCCCGGGCGCCTTGTCTTTCAACTCATTCACGACCCGTTGCCCCGTCTTGGGCCCCACACCCTTGGCCTTGGCGACCGATGACCAATCACCCAGCGCGATGGCGCGGCTGACCCCCTCTGCTCCCAAGGCCCCCAGTATCGCCAGGGACGCCTTGGCGCCGATCCCCTGCACACTGAGAAGCAGTCGGTGCCATTCCTTTTCAACCAGCGTGGTAAACCCGAAAAGCTGCAGATTGTCCTCGCGCACCAGCAGGTCCGTATAAAGCGCCACCGCATTGCCGTTCGCGGGCAGCCCCGCCATCACGCGGTCGCTGACGTAGACGACATAGCCCACACCGCGCACGTCGATCAGAACGTGATCAGCCGCGCGATAATCGAGGATGCCCGATATCTTGCCGATCATGCGCCCGCCCTCGCCAGTGCGGCGGTCAGGTGGCCAGCCGATTGCACGTGATGGGCGTGACAGATCGCGATCGCCAGCGCGTCGGCGGCATCGGCACCCTTGGCCTTCGACCCCGGAAGTTGCAGCGCGACCATGTGGCCGACCTGGTGCTTGTCCGCATGACCCACACCGACCACGGCCTTCTTGACGGCGTTGGGGGCGTATTCACCGACCCCAAGGCCGGCCTGTGCCACCGCCAAAAGGGCCACACCCCGCGCCTGACCCAGTTTCAGCGTCCCCGCACCATCCTTGTTCACGAAGGTCTGTTCGATCGCCGCCGTTTCGGGTTGATAGGTGGTAAGGATGTCGGTCAAACCTTCGAACAGCGTCAGCAGGCGTGCCGCCAGATCATCGCCTGTGCCATGCAGCACTCCGTTTGCCACGTGGCACAAACGAGAGCCGGAAACGTCGATCACGCCCCAACCCATGTTGCGCAACCCCGGATCGATCCCGATTACCCGCATGCCGACTGCCCCCTGTCCTGTCATTCTTCTTATCTTTCGACAGGGATTAGCACAAAAGGCGAACAGATACCAAGCGTCCTGCACGGTCAGCCATGCCCAGATCGCATGACGACATTGCCAAACCGGCATTGGTGTTCTCAACCTGCCGTAAATATGTGCAGTTCAGACACCCAAAGACCGATAATCATCCCTCCCTAGGACCACGTTCATGACCGCTCACGTTTATACCCGCACCGCTTCCTTCGACAACGACGTCGCATCAATCATCCAGCGCTCTTTCGTTTCCCTGCGCGACTGGAATGACGCGCGCATCACACGCAACGCACTTGGCAAGCTGACCCAGCGCGAACTGATGGACATTGGGCTGAATGCCTCTGACATCGATTCCGTCGCACGTGGCACGTTCATTCGCTAAGCGCGGACCGAGACATCAAGAAAACCGCGCACCAGCCAGTGCGCGGTCCAGTCGTGTCCAAAACCGCCGACGTGCTGCGCGACGTCGCCTTCAGACGCCGAGATCTGCCAGACGCGCGGCCACGAACTCCGTCGCGGGATCAGACTGCATGACCCAGGCGCCAATCTTCTCGACCGTCGTGCCCTGCTGAAGCAGAGCCACCTTTTCGTCGTAGACCCCCGCACCAAGGCTGGCGAGCATGTAGCCTTTCAAGACGAAGGCCGTCGCCAGCACCATAAGAAGCCCCCTGAACGGAAACTTCGGATTATAAAGGCGGGGGCGGGCCACGATCATACCCGACGGGTCGATCTTGTAGCTTACGCCGTGTTGCATGCGCTGATGTTTCCGCACGATGCGGTTAAGTCTTTTGTTAAATGGGACCTGAGCAGCAGCCATGGTCATCTCCAATGTCGGAGCCCCCACTCCACGATGTCTAAAATCGTGCCGAAATGTGGCAAGAATAGGGCAAACCCTTTCAATTCAGGTCAAACTGCCTTTTTTGCGCAGCGTGAGGGTCGTCCAGTCGACAATGCTTTCGCGGTGGTAGGATTGATAACCCAGCGCGGTATAATGCGCCTCAACCTCGTCGGCCTGTTCGTTCAGGATCCCTGACAGAATCGCGAATCCCCCCTCTTTCGTCACTGCCGCCATATCGCGGGCCAGCGCCATAAGCGGGCCTTTCAGAATGTTCGCGAAGACCAGATCGAAGGGCGCCGCGTCACGCAGCACGGGTGCATCAAAGCCCGCCGCGACCTCGCAGACGATCCGCCCCTCCAGCGCGTTGGCGGTGACGTTGGCGCGCGCCACGTCAACCGCGACGGGGTCGATGTCACTGGCATAGACCGGCGCTGGCCAGACCTTGGCCGCCGCCATTGCCAGAACCGCAGTGCCGCAGCCCACGTCGACGGTGCGTTTTGCTTCGAACCCGTCTTCGATCAGCCGGTCGACCGCCTTGAGGCATCCCAGCGTCGTGCCGTGATGACCGGTGCCGAAGGCCATCGCCGCCTCGATCCGCAGGGGTATCTTGTCGTCCGGCACCTTGTCCGCGTCATGTGAGCCGAAAACGAAGAAACGCCCGGCAGGAACCGGCGGAAGTTCGCGCTGAACCTTGGCAACCCAGTCCTGATCGGGGATCTCGGACACCACAAAGGGTTTGACGTCGTACATCTTGGCAAGGATCGCCAATGCGATCTCGTCCGGGCTTTCGGTGAAATACGCGCCGACCTCCCACAGGCCGGATCCGTCCTCGACCTCGAAAACACCCACACCCGTCGGTTCGGGGTCCACGTTTTCGACGGCAGCCGCCAAGGCTTCGGCGGTCTCCTGACCGTCCATCGTGGTCAAAGCGGTAAAGGTGGGCATCGGTTTCTCCGGGCGGTTGGGCTGCCCCGGGCGATTAGGCGCTTGCTTGTTGCGGGTCAATGGCAAGCGGCACGGCACTGGTCGGCTTGTCATGCAGCGCCAGCACCACCTGGTTGGCCCATTCCGCATAGACCGGTGGGCCGGGGTGGAAGCCGTCGACCGACATGACTTCCGGCACCAGCGCGATACCGCTGCCGATCAGCGTCACATGCGGCCAGTCCCGCGCCATCAGACGCAGCGCACGGTTGAACCGCAAGGCCTGCCGCCCCAGCACCCAGCGCAGCGGGTTGGGCAGAAGCGGGAAGTGATGAACCGGCGGGATCAGGGACACGATGATCTTGCGCGGGGCGAACTTGGCATCGAGCGTGGCGATCAGGGCTCTTGTCTGGCGCATCCAGCGCCGTCGCGACACGCGGTGCGTCACATCGTTCACGCCCAGACAGGTCACCACGATATCGTAGTCGTCGTTATCCATCCGGGCGAGCCGCTTCAGGGTATCGCCCGTATCCGCGCCGATCCGCCCGATCAGGTCCCAGTTGACGCGGTAGTCGCGGCCCAGTCGCTTGGCGATTTGCCCGCTCAGCGCTTCGGACTGGTGCCGGGTGCCCACACCAAGTGCCGAGCTGTCGCCGATGATCAGAAGCCGCAACTCCGGCCCCTCGCCCGTGACACCCGATCGGGGGCCGGGAGGGACCGGAAGAATGCGCGCCGTACGGTAACAGCTGATCGCCTGCCAGATCAGGACCGGCAGCAGCGCCATGCGGACCAGTATGTCGACCGCAAAGCCCATCCGCTCCTAGACGGCGATGCCGATCGGGCAGGTCACGCCGGTGCCGCCAATGCCGCAATATCCGTTCGGGTTCTTCGAGAGGTATTGCTGATGATAATCTTCCGCGAAGTAGTAGTCCGGTGCATCCACGATCTCGGTCGTGATCGCGCCGTAGCCGGCGGCCCGCAGGCGGGGTGCGAAATCGGCCTTGGACGCCTCGGCTGCTTCTTTCTGGGCCGCGGTGTAGGTGTAGATGCCGGACCGGTATTGCGTGCCACGGTCATTGCCCTGCTGCATGCCCTGGGTCGGGTCGTGCCCTTCCCAGAACACCTTGAGCAGCGCGTCGTAGCCGATCTTGGCCGGGTCATAGAC
>JAIVHI010000213.1 GCA_020201155.1 Loktanella sp.
CTGTTCTCGGCCATCATCATCGCGGGTGTCTTCGCCTTTCTGCAGTTCACGACCTTTGGCATGGTCGTCCGCGCGGGCATGGCGGACCGTGAAACGGTGGGCATGCTGGGGATCGACATCGACAAGCGCTTTACCGTGATGTTCGGCTTTGCCGCCGCCGTCGCGGGGCTTGCCGGGGTCATGTATGCCCCGATCCTGTCGCCTTACTACACCATCGGCATGGACTTTCTTGTCCTCAGCTTCGTGGTGGTCGTCGTGGGCGGCATGGGGTCGCTGCCGGGCGCCGTTCTGGCCGGGTTCCTTTTGGGACTGCTGCAGTCCTATGCGGGCCTGACGCAAATCAAGTCGATCATTCCCGGCATCGACCAGGTCATCATCTACCTTGTCGCAATCATCATTTTGCTGACACGTCCCCGTGGCCTGATGGGCCGCCGCGGCGTGATGGAGGACTAGGCCATGCTCGGTCTCAATTCAAAAGACGCCACGCTCTTTTTCATCGTGATCCTGATGACGATGCTGGCCCCGTTCCTTCTGAACCCCTTCCCGGCTGAAAGCGCGATGGCCCAGTTCAACGCGGGCTATCCTGACCTGATGCAGCGTTTCGTGATCTACGGGATCTTCGCGATCGGCTTCAACATCCTGTTCGGCCTGACGGGCTATCTGTCCTTCGGTCACGCGGCTTTTCTGGGTGTCGGTTCCTACGCCGCGGTCTGGATGTACAAGCTGCTGAACTTCAACGTGATCTACGCACTGCCCGTGGCCGTCATCGTGGCGGGCCTTTTTTCGGTCGTCATCGGCTACGTCAGCTTGCGCCGTTCGGGCATCTACTTTTCGATCCTGACGCTGGCTTTTGCCCAGATGTCCTATAACCTTGCCTATTCGGTGCTGACGCCGATCACCAACGGCGAAACCGGGCTGCAGGTCTACAACAACGACCCGCAGATGTTCCTTGGCGACGGGCCGCGCAACCCCCACTTTTTCGGGCTGGAGATGCGGACGAACGCACAGCTCGATCTGGGGGCATGGACCTTCAATTTCCCGCTGGGCTACTATTTTGCAGCGATCCTGATGCTTGCATCCTTCTACCTTGCGATCCGCATCTTCCGGTCGCCGATGGGCATGATGCTGCGGGCGATCAAGTCGAACCAGACCCGGATGAGCTACACCGGTCTCAACACCCGCCCCTACATGCTGGCAGCCTTCGTGATCTCGGGCATGTACGCCGGTCTGGCCGGTGGCCTTCTGGCCGCGATGGACCCGCTGACCGGGGCCGAGCGCATGCAGTGGACGGCATCGGGCGAAGTGGTCCTGATGACAATCCTCGGCGGTGTCGGCACCCTGTTGGGGCCGATCCTAGGGGCGGGCTTCATCAAGTACTGCGAAAAGATCTTTTCCAAGATCAACGAGAACGTGCTGCACCGCTGGTTCGAGGCCCTGCCCGACTGGATCGAAAACCCGCTGGTCTGGCTTTTCGCCCGCTTTGTCGGTGAAGGCTGGCACCTGACGCTGGGCCTGCTGTTCATGCTGGTCGTGATCTTCCTGCCCGGCGGACTGGTGCAGGGCGGGCAGAAGATCGGTGCGATGTTCCGCCGCCGCAACAAGAACGCAGGCGGGGCCGAAGCCCGCGCCGCGCAGCAAAATCCGCCTGCGGAATAAGGAGAGAGACGATGGGAATCCTTGAAGTCAAAGGCGTGAACAAGCGTTTCGGCGGATTGCAGGCGCTGGGTGACGTGAACCTCAGCGTCGCGGAAAACACGGTCCACGCGATCATCGGGCCGAACGGTGCTGGCAAATCCACCCTGCTGAACGTGCTGGTGGGCAAGCTCATCCCCGACAGCGGGTCGGTCATGTTCGACGGGCAAAGCGTTCTGGGCCGCAAACCGCACGAGATCAACCAGATGGGGATCTCGCGCGTGTTTCAGACGCCCGAGATCTTCGCCGACCTGACGGTGATGGAAAACGTGATGATCCCCTGCTTTGCCCGGCGCGACGGCGCGTTCAGGATGCATGCGATCGAGAGGGTCAGCAACGAAAAGGGCATCCGCGAAGAGGCCGAGGCGATCCTTGAGGACGTCGCCATGCTCGACAAGCGCGACATGACCGCGTCTTCGATGTCGCGCGGTGACAAGCGGCGGCTCGAAATGGCGATGTGCCTCGTGCAAGAGCCGCGTCTGCTTTTGCTGGACGAACCGACCGCCGGCATGGCGCGGGCGGACACCAACAACACCATCGCCCTGTTGAAAGAGATCAAACAAAAGCGCGACATCACCATGTGCATCATCGAGCATGACATGCACGTCGTCTTTTCGCTGGCCGAGCGGATCACCGTTCTGGCGCAGGGCACACCGCTGGTCGAGGAAACGCCCGAAAACATCAAGGGTCACCCGAAGGTGCGCGAAGCCTATCTGGGCGAAGCCCAGGTCTGACCGACACCGCCCCGTATCCCCCGGAGAGAACACCATGAACGTCGCCTTCGACAAGAACGTCAACAACGCCGCAACACATCGCAAATTCCTGAGCGTTTGGGAAATCGAGGCCTATTACGGCGAAAGCTACATCGTCCAGAACGTCAGCTTCGACATCCACGAGGGCGAGATTCTGGCCTTGCTCGGGCGCAACGGGGCGGGCAAGACATCGACCCTGCGGGCCATCGCCCGGCTGGACAACCCCGAGCTGAAACACGGCGAAATCTGGCTTGACCACCAGCCGCTGCACACGATGAAAAGCCATCAGGCCGCAGGCGCGGGGATCGCACTGGTCCCCGAAGACCGTTGCATCATCTCTGGCCTGACCGTGGAAGAGAACCTCCAGCTCGCCCAGATCGCACCACCCATCGGCTGGTCGCTGGAGCGGATTTACGAGCTGTTTCCGCGTCTGGGCGAACGCCGCAAGCAGGAAGGCGTGACCCTGTCAGGGGGCGAGCAGCAGATGCTGGCGATTGCCCGCGCGCTGGCCCGCGACATCAAGGTCCTGCTTCTGGACGAACCCTACGAAGGTCTGGCCCCGGTCATCGTGCAGGAAATCGCCAAGACGCTGAACATCATCCGCGATCAGGGCATCACTACCATCATCGTCGAGCAGAACGCGGTTGCCGCACTCAAGCTCGCCGACAGGGCCGTCATTCTCGACACCGGGACGATCGTCTTCGACGGGTCGGCCAAAGAGGTTCTGGAAGACGAGGATCTGCGCGCGCGCTATCTTGCCATCTGAATGCAGACCGGCACGGGCGGCAAACAAGCGTCGCCCCCATGCCCGTGCTGGGTCTAAGTCCAAGCTGCCGCTTTTCCTTGCCCGCCCCATCCCCTATAAGGCCGAAAGGACCGATCACACTCCGGTCAGGAACAGGGCAAGAGGCACAGTATGAGCAACAAGACCTCCCGCGACAGCGATGTCGAATTCATCGCGGCATTGGCGGAACTCTTGAACGTGAAGGAACTGACCGAGATTCAGGTCAAGCGCGACTATGGTGAAAACGACAGCCTGAATGTGCGTGTCAGCAAGCACCAGCAACAGGTTTCGGCACCTGTTCCGGCTGCCCTCCCCGCACCCTCGACGACGACTGCGGCCCCGGCCCCTACCCCGACCGATATGGGCGGCGACGATCCGGCGAACGATCCGGACGCCGTGGCGTCACCGATGGTCGGAACCGTCTACATGGCCGCCGAACCCGGTGCGCCACCCTTCGTCAGCGTGGGCCAGACGGTCAACGAAGGGGATACATTGCTCATCATCGAAGCGATGAAGACGATGAACCACATCCCGGCCCCGCGGTCCGGCACGATCAAACGCATTCTGATCGAAGACGGAGCACCCGTCGAATTCGGTGCCCCTCTCGTCATCCTCGCCTAAGGGGGCTGTCATGTTCGACAAGATCCTGATCGCGAACCGGGGCGAGATCGCCCTGCGCGTCGTGCGTGCCGCCAAGGAAATGGGCGTTCAGACCGTCGCCGTTCACTCGACCGCCGACAGCGACGCGATGCATGTGCGCATGGCCGACGAGGCGATCTGCATCGGCCCGCCGTCCTCTACGCTGTCCTACCTGAACTTCCCCGCGATCATCTCGGCCTGTGAAATCACCGGCGCACAGGCGATCCATCCCGGCTACGGCTTCCTGTCCGAGAACGCGAATTTCGTGCAGGTGGTCGAAGATCACGGCCTGACCTTCATCGGCCCCACTGCCGAACACATCCGCGTCATGGGCGACAAGATCACCGCCAAGGAAACGATGCGCAAGCTGGGCGTGCCTTGCGTTCCGGGCTCTGAAGGTGGCGTCGACACGCTGGAAGACGCCAAGCGCATCGGGGCCGAAATCGGCTACCCAGTCATCATCAAGGCCACCGCTGGCGGTGGTGGACGCGGCATGAAGGTCGCGCAGTCCGACAAGGACATGGAAAAGGCCTTTCATTCGGCCCGCGCCGAGGGCAAGGCCGCGTTTGGCAATGACGAAGTCTACATCGAGAAATACCTGACCACGCCGCGCCATATCGAGATTCAGATCTTCGGTGACGGCAAGGGCAATGCAGTGCATCTGGGCGAACGCGACTGTTCCCTGCAGCGCCGCCACCAAAAGGTCTTCGAAGAAGCCCCGGGCCCATCGATCACGCCCGCGCTGCGCGCCCGCATCGGCAAGACATGCGCGGACGCTGTAGCCGCCATCAACTATATCGGGGCCGGCACCGTTGAATTCCTGTTCGAGAACGACGAGTTCTATTTCATCGAGATGAACACACGTCTGCAGGTCGAACATCCCGTGACTGAAAACATCTTCAACGTGGACCTCGTGCGCGAACAGATCCGCGTTGCAGCCGGCCTTCCCATGTCGTTCACGCAGGACGATCTGGTGATCGACGGTCACTCGATCGAAGTGCGGATCAACGCCGAAAAGCTGCCGAGCTTTTCGCCCTGCCCCGGCACGATCACGCAGTACCATGCGCCCGGCGGTCTGGGTGTGCGGATGGATTCGGCTCTTTATGACGGCTACCGCATCCCCCCTCACTACGACAGCCTGATCGGCAAGTTGATCGTCAAGGGCCGCGACCGTCCCGAAGCGCTGGCACGGCTGGCGCGGTCGCTGGACGAGCTGATCGTGGACGGCGTGGATACGACCATTCCCCTGTTCCATGCCCTGCTGGCCGAACCAGCCGTGCAGACGGGCGACTACAACATCCATTGGCTGGAGCATTGGCTGGCCGAAAACCTCGACGCGTAATGCGCGACGAGGGCCCAAAGATCAGCCCCGAGCTTTTGCTGGCCGCCTATCGTGCAGGCGTGTTCCCCATGTCCGAAGGCCGCGACGACCCCGAGGTATTCTGGGTCGATCCGCGCCAAAGGGGCATACTGCCGCTGGATGCCTTCCGCATGTCGCGGTCGCTGCGCAAGACCATACGGCGCGGCCATTTGCACGCGACCACGGATCTGGCCTTTGACCGCGTGGTCGAAGGTTGCGCCGCGCGCGAGGAGACGTGGATCAATGCCACGATCTTCGATCTCTACGCCCAGCTTCATGCGCAGGGACATGCCCATTCAGTCGAGATCTGGCAGGATGAGGCGCTGGTGGGCGGCGTTTATGGCGTGGTGATCGGGGGGGCGTTCTTTGGCGAAAGCATGTTCTCGACCGTAACCGATGCCTCAAAGATGGCGCTGGCCTATTTGGTCGACCGGCTGCGGACCCAAGGCTTTACGCTGTTCGATACGCAGTTCGTCACCGATCACCTTCTGTCACTCGGGGCGGTCGAGATACCCCGGTCTGCCTACCATGCAGCGCTTGCCGATGCAGTTCTGCGCCGCGTCGACTATGGCCCTGCGGGGATGATGGCGCCCGTTCAGGACGTGATACAGCGCAGCACCCAGACATCGTAGCGCGGGTGATCCATCGCGTTCAGCGCGGGCGCGGACGCGATCATCCACCCCTGAAACGCAGGCTCCGGGTTGTCGCGATAGCTGACGATCATCGAGACATAGGCATCGCCCGACGGGTTATCCGTGGGGTAGCGGCAGTCGTTCAACCGGATCCGCAGATTGCCAACCTCTTGCGTATCACCGGTCGAAATGGCGAGATCCGTGACCTGCCCCGACAGCTTGTCCAGAACCCGCAACTCCGCAGCAGCGGCCGAGGAAGCGGATTGTGCCGCCGCCGTCAGCGGCATCGCCGCCAGCACGGCAGCGCAGAGGACGCGTTGCACGGCGTTCACTCGGGCGTCCATGCCTCGTAGTCGCTGCGCGGCGCGGGCTGGGTCCGACGGATCGACCCCGCGGGCGCATAGGCTTGCGGCGTGCCGGTGAAATTGGGCGTGTGCGGCAGTTCCCATGACTTGTGTTCGAACGGACGCTCGGTCGGCGTTTCATCGTAGGTGTGGTGCAGCCAGCCGTGCCAGTCCGGGCTGATGCGCGACGCCTCGATGTCGCCGTTGTAGATCACCCAGCGCCTGTCGCCAAAGGTGTAGAAGATGTTGCCGTTTGCATCCTCACCGACCTTGGTGCCCTTGCGCCACGTCCAAAGCTGGGTGCCAAGTGTCTGCCCGTCCCACCAGGTAAAGATGCGTTTGATGCCGGTCAAAAAGCCCATGGGTTGTCTCCGATACGCGTTGAGGTCCGTATGCCTGATGGGCGCGGAACAGTCCAGTCAGGCCGGAAGCACGGTCACATTGATTTGCAAGACAAAGGCGAAGACGGCACCTTGCCAAAGCACCCCGTCAACCATGGAACGCCACAGGGTCACCGCTTGAGCGATGACCCTACGATGTCAGCAACCGCTGGGCACCATCAGGCGCTGGCGGTTGCTTTGTCTTTCTTCTTTTCGTCGTGAATCATCAAAGGCGACGCATCCGAGGTGACGGCTTCTTCGTTCACCACAACTTCACTGACACTTTCCATGCCGGGCAGGTCGAACATCGTGTCCAGCAGGATATCTTCCATGATCGACCGCAGGCCGCGGGCACCGGTCTTACGCTCGATCGCGCGCTTGGCGATCGCCTTGAGCGCGTCCTCGGTGAACGTGAGCTTGGTGTTTTCCAGCTCGAACAGACGCTGGTACTGCTTGACCAAGGCGTTCTTGGGCTGCGTCAGGATGATGATCAGCGCCTCTTCGTCCAGATCGGTCAATGTGGCGATGACCGGCAGACGCCCCACGAACTCGGGGATAAGGCCGAACTTCAGCAGATCCTCGGGTTCAAGATCGGTGAGCATGTCACCGATGCCGCGTTCTTCCGCGTCACCTACCTCGGCCCCGAACCCCATACCGCGCCCGTTGGAGCGCTGACCGATGATCTTGTCGAGGCCCGCAAAGGCCCCGCCGCAGATGAACAGGATGTTCGTCGTGTCGACCTGCAGGAATTCCTGCTGGGGATGCTTGCGCCCGCCCTGCGGCGGCACGGAAGCAACGGTGCCTTCCATGATTTTCAGCAGCGCCTGCTGCACGCCCTCGCCCGACACGTCGCGGGTGATCGAGGGGTTGTCGGACTTGCGCGTGATCTTGTCGACCTCGTCGATGTAGACGATGCCGCGCTGCGCGCGCTCCACGTTGTATTCGCTGGACTGCAGCAGCTTGAGGATGATGTTTTCCACGTCCTCGCCCACGTAACCGGCTTCGGTCAGGGTCGTAGCGTCGGCCATCGTGAAGGGCACATCGAGGATTCGCGCAAGCGTCTGCGCGAGCAGCGTCTTGCCGCAGCCTGTCGGGCCGATCAACATGATGTTGGATTTCGCCAGTTCGATGTCCGATTTATCGGCATGGTTCAGGCGCTTGTAGTGGTTGTGAACCGCAACTGAAAGAACCCGCTTGGCGTGGATCTGGCCGATCACGTAGTCATCCAGGACCTGGCAAATTTCGGTCGGGGTCGGCACGCCTTCGCCGGCTTTGAGACCTGCAGACTTCGTCTCTTCGCGGATGATGTCCATGCAAAGCTCGACACATTCATCACAGATGAACACGGTCGGCCCTGCGATCAGCTTTCGGACCTCGTGCTGTGATTTGCCGCAAAAGCTGCAATACAAGGTGTTTTTGCTGTCGTTGCCCGATGCATTCGCCATCGTTCGCCCCTTGGCCCTACGGCCTCTAGATAAAGTTGCGGCTGCCTTCGCGTCGAGACTAAGGCAGCCGCCAATCGGTCACAATCCGAAAATGTCCGTCGCAGCGTCACGCATCGTCAGGCAGCTTCTCGCGGCTGGTCACGATCTCGTCGATATGGCCCCATTCCTTGGCTTCTTCCGGGGTCATCCACTTGTCGCGGTCCAGTGCCTTCTGAACCGTCTTCAGCGACTGGCCCGAGTGCTTGACGTAAAGCTTGTACATCCGTTCACGCGTCTGCTCGATGTTGCGGGCGCGGATCAGGATATCTTCGGCCGTGCCCTGCGCCCCGCCGGACGGCTGATGCACGAGGAATTCGGCGTTGGGCAGGGCAAAGCGCATCCCCTTTTCGCCGCCGATGGCGATCACCGACCCCATCGACGCGGCCAGACCGCAGACCAGCGTGCTGACCTTGGGACGGATGTACTGCATTGTGTCGTAAATGCTCATGACCTGCCTGCGCGACAGGAAGAACCAAGATCACGGTCCGCCGGCCGCTATTGCCGGCAGCACCGCCTCAGGTGGTGCCCCCCGGGCCCGACCGATGCGGCCCTGTGACGCACGGATCTGACAGGGCCGAAAACCAATTGCAGCGACGACATGAACGTGAAGTTATTCATTGTCCGGCAGGTTGCCCGACAAGTCGAATGGTATAAACTGAACTGAACGGTTCAGAGGAGGCTTCGTTTTGCCCACCACCCTTACGATCAACGACACCGAACACACCGTCGATCTGCCGGACACTGTTCCCCTTTTGTGGGTCTTGCGGGACGCGGTTGGACTGACCGGCACGAAATACGGATGCGGCGTCGCCGCTTGCGGGGCCTGCACCGTGCATATCGACGGCGAGGCGGTTCGGTCCTGTCAGGTCGCCTTGGCGGATGTCTGGGGCCCCGTCACGACGATCGAGGGGCTTGGAACACCCGACGCCCCTGCAGCATTGCAGCAGGCCTGGATCGACCATCAGGTCGCGCAGTGCGGCTATTGCCAGTCCGGGCAGATCATGCAGGCCGCTGATCTCTTGGCGCGCACACCGAACCCCACCGATCAGGACATCGACGACGCGATGCAGGGCAACCTTTGCCGCTGCGGCACCTACCCTCGCATCCGCGCGGCGATCAAAAGCGCCGCGACCAGCTTGAGCGAGGCATAGGGCATGGCCAGTGTCGGAAAAATCGCACGTCGCAGCTTTCTGATCGGGTCGGTCGCCGTCGTTAGTGGCGTCGCCTTCGGTGCCTATCAGGTCAAGAAAGACGCCCCCAATCCCCTGAACGCCGGTGAAGGCGAGGCTGTGCTGAACCCTTTTGTCATCGTGGATCAACACGGTGTCACGATCATCGCCCCCCGGGCCGAGATGGGGCAAGGCATCCATACGACGCTGGCCGCCCTCGTCGCCGAGGAACTGGACGTCGCGTGGGACGACATCCGCGTGATCCACGGCCCGCCCGCACAGGCCTATGCCAATCAGGCGCTGCTGGGCCTGGCCCTGCCCTTCAAGCACTATGAAGACGGCGAATGGCGGCACTGGATGCGTGAGCAGATCGGCGAGGCGGGCAAACTGATGAGCCTTCAGGTCACCGGTGGGTCGACCTCGACCAAGGACATGTTCACCCGCATGCGCGTGGCGGGCGCCTCGGCCCGCGAAGCGCTCAAGATGGCGGCAGCACGGCGGTTCGACGCGGATACCGCCGACATGAGGACGGAAAACGGCGTCATCACCGCGCCCAATGGCGAAACCGTGACCTATGCCGAGATCGCATCCGAAGCGGTCGGCATGGACCCCGGCCATGTCGCGCCGCGACCGGCGAGCACGTGGAAATACCTTGGCAAGTCCATGCCGCGTGTGGACGGCGTGGCGAAATCGACCGGCACGGCCATCTACGCCGGTGACGTGCAACTGCCCGGCATGGTGTTCGCCACTGCCATTGCAAACCCAAAGCGACAGGGTCACCGCAGCTTTGACGCAACCGCCGCAGAAGCGATGGAAGGCGTGCAGAAGGTCGTCGATCTGGGCGAGAGCGGGATCGGTGTGATCGCGTCGAACACATGGCTCGCATTCGAGGCGGCCAAGGCGGTCGAGGTCGATTGGGAAGATGCCGACTATCCCGCAACCAGCGCCGAGATGGACAGCATCATCAGGGCCAGCTTCGATGGTGAGGCAGACGCAAGCCCGCGCGACGATGGCAACGTGAACAACGCCGTGGAAGGCACTGAAGTCACGGCGGAATACTCCGTCCCGTTCCTGGCGCATGCGACGATGGAGCCGATGGTCGCCACAGCGGTATTCGAGGATGGCAAGTTGGAGATCTGGTCTGCCACGCAGGCGCCCATCATCGTGCGCGACAAATGCGCCGAAGTCTTGGGACTGTCACCCGAAGACGTGACGGTTCACACGCCGCTGCTGGGGGGCGGTTTCGGGCGTCGCGGCGAATGGGACTGGTCCGTGCAGGCCGCCAAGATCGCGGCCAGCGTGCCCGGCACCCCCGTCCGCATGACCTGGAGCCGCGAAGAAGACATGCGCCACGATTTCTACCGCCCCGCCGCCCTGGCCCGGTTCCGTGGCGTGGTGCAGGATGGAAAAGCGGCACTTGTGGATGGGCACATCGCAGCCCCGTCGGTCACCCATATTTCGATGCAGCGCGTCATGGGGCAAACGCCGCCCGGCCCGGATCGCGGGCATCTGGAAGGCGCGTTCGATCAGCCCTACGCGATCCCCAATTACAGGATCACCGGCTACCTTTCTCCGCTGACCGTGCCACTGGGCTTCTGGCGGTCGGTGGGAAGCAGTTTCAACGGCTTTTTCTTCGACAGCTTCATGGACGAAATGGCGCAGGCGGCGGGCACCGATCCGCTGGCCTTCCGGCTGGATCTGGCGCGCCGCGAACATGCGTCTTCGGCCCGCATGATCGAGCGTGTGGGCGAGATGGCGAACTGGACCGGCGAAACGCCCGAAGGTATCGGGCGCGGCGTGGCCTTTACCTATTCCTTCGGCACACCGGTCGCGGAAATCTGCGAGGTCGTGCAAGAGGATCGCGGTATTCGCATCGCCAAGATGTGGATCGCCTGTGACATGGGCAAGGTCCTTGACCCATCGATCGTCGAATCGCAGATGACCTCGGCTGCGGTCTACGGCCTTTCGGCAGCCGTGCAGGGCCGGATCACCTTTGCGGATGGCGCGGCAGAGCAGTGGAACTATCCCGACTACGATGCGCTGCGGATGCACAACACCCCCGCCTTCGAGGTGGATGTCATGGCCCTTGGCGGTCACATGGGCGGCGCAGGCGAGCCCGGCACGCCACCAAGCGCCTCGGCCTTGGCCAATGCACTGTTCGACCTGACCGGAGAGCGCGCCCGAAACCTGCCCCTGATCGATCAGTTCGATCTGATCGTTTAGGCACCGAATTAAGGTAAAGCGGTGGCAGTCCGTCAGGATCGCCACCGCTTTGACATTTTTCAGGTCGATTAAGACAATTTGCGATAATTTCGTCCAATTGTTTCCTGACTCATTCCCAAATCCTGACGCCCCGATCTCCTAAGCCCTGACACATCCACATGTGTTGCGTGGAGACTTGGTCGAGTTTTGGCCAGCGTGAGGA
>JAIVHI010000335.1 GCA_020201155.1 Loktanella sp.
GTTCTGGGGGCAGTATGGGGTAGCGCAGATGTGCTGGAGGCGCTGCTCTGGCCTTCCTTGGGCCTGCTGCTGTTCGTGACCTTTTCGCAGGTCCCGTTGATGCACCTGTCATCGGCATTCCGGGACATGCGCTTCATGACTGGCGTGCTTATCGGCAACTTCGTGGCGATCCCCGTGGTTGTTGCGGTGCTGGTCTTGCTTCTGCCCGCCGAGCCCGTGCTGCGGCTGGGCGTCGTGATGGTGCTGCTGATGCCCTGCACCGACTGGTATATCACGTTCACGCACCTGAGCGGCGGCGACACAGGGCGCGCCATTGCCGTCACGCCGATCAACCTGCTGGTCCAGATCGCGCTTCTGCCTGCCTATCTCTGGGCCTTCATGGGCAACAGTTTCCATGAGATTCTTGCCGCCGGTCCCGTCGTCACAGTCTTTGTGACGCTGATCCTGTTGCCGTTGCTGGCAGCTTGGGTGGTTGAACGTTGGGTCGCCCGTTCCAGGCCGAGAGTCCGTGTCATCGAAACCTTGGCATGGATGCCAGTTCCGCTTCTGGCGCTGGTGGTTTTCCTGATCGCGGCATCGCAGTCGCAGACCGTGTTCGGATCGCTGCCCCTTCTGATAGCGGCGACGCCGGTCTTTATTGCCTTTCTGCTTGCCAGCGTCGGACTCGGCCTGCTGATCAGCCGGGCTGCGGGGTTTGATTTGGGACGGGCGCGGGCGCTGATCCTTTCCTTTGCCACACGCAATTCTTTCGTGATGTTGCCGCTTGCCTTGGCCCTGCCGTCCGAATGGCAAGGGGCCACGGTCGTCATCGTCCATCAATCACTGGTCGAACTTCTGGGTGTCCTCGCCCTGCTGTGGCTCCTGCCGCGCGTGACATGCGCAGATCGGGTCTAATTAGGTGCCGCATCTGCAGAGTGGGGCGTCATTCAGAGAACGCACGAAGGCCGTGGAAGGGCTCCAAGCCGACTTGCGGCAGTGAGGCATGCTGATTCGCGCCCGACCGGCAGCAGTGCGGACCTTGCAGACGTTCGCTGCTGGTGCAGCATTGCCAGACCTGACCGTCGGCAGTGCGCAGAGAGTGGGCTTTGCAAAGTCATGTGGGTGGCCGAAGATAAATCGCACCGGATTTATGCACCACAGGGTAAATTGCACGCTCGGCAGAATCCTGGATAAGGCAACGCGTGAGCTTGCTCCCTCGTCAGCGCCCATCGTTCGTCTTATTGTCTTCGCAGTTCCAGCAGTTTCTCCAGAAGCGCAGCTCGTTGGTCTTCTTTAATACCCGTCTCATCGCCTTCGGTTGCACGAAGTAACGCTACAGCGTCTAGCTGTAAAAGGTGGCTATTTGTTAGCAGGGATGCACCTGCAGAGTTGGGGTTACCCTCGCGGGCTCCGCCGAGCACGCAAACAGATGATGGTATCTCGTCCGAGTTTTCAATTCTTGTGCTTGGCCACAAAGATCCGACAAAATCAAACGAAAGCAACTCATCTTCGAAAGGCTCAAGGATTTCAGGAGTATCCAATTCATACCTGAGCATTACGGTGGTCAAATAGGTGAACTGCTCAGGGCGGCGAACATTTGTTTCTCGCTCCCACTCTTCAGAATTCGCGGCCCACATTCGGTCCTGCAATTCACTAGGAATGGCGGGGAGGTGCACTAGACACATCACGTGTGATATCGCGCTTGTGTTTGGCCTTCGGTTAGCAACCAACATAACGAGTTTATCAGCAGTGAAGTTGACCAACTCAGTTTGATAGTCAAATCGAGTTCCGGAAACAAAGTCCATAACACTGACGCCAAACGCTCTAAACTGGTCGCTCAGACTAGCAATCAAAGCAATTACAGCGATCATGAAGGTTAAGCTCGATTGCGAGGCCGTGAAGTAGCGGCGGCGGTCCTGAAACGATCCACATAGCCGACACCTTTTAGCGGCCAGAGCTATTGGCTCTCCACATTCAAGGCACAGCTTTTTTGATTGCTCTTGGTTGCTTTGCTGAGTATCTGACATTGGCTTTTGTTACTCCTCTATGATCACACGAAGGAAATTATCCAGAGAATTCGAGGGCAAATATATCCGCTTTAGGCAAGGTTTTTCTGGCTGGCAAAACACTAGTGAATTGATATCTCAAGGCACCGAAGATCCTTATATGCGTGGGCTCCAAGCCGCCTTGCGGCGGTGCGGCATGCTGATTTACGCCCGACCGGCAGGAATGCGGACCTTCCGGGCCTTCGCCGCGAGTGCAAACTGGGCTGACCTGAGCGCCGGCAGTGAACAGGAAGCCAAGTTTGTAAACTTTGCGGCGTTTCCCAACAACGGACTTTCGACTTGACGGACAGCCCCTAAAGACGTGACCCTGGCTCAGGGTCATTAGGGAGCCGTGTTTATGGGCGAGCTGGAGGTTCGATTTCTGCCTGAGGGCGGTTTCAACAAGAACGGCGCATTCATAGAATATGAGGGCAGCTCGCCGAGCGGAGAAGAAACGGAGTACCAGCGACAAGGCTATTTGACACTCGACATTGCTTGCTCCGAGTTAAAGGTAGGAACGAGCCTTCGGGTCGTTTGCGAATATGACGAGGTTGAAAACCGTGAGTTTAGCCGCGCAATCGGCGCGAATGGAACTATTCAGCCAGCACGCTGGGGCCGATATTCGCTATCCTTTCTGGGCGATAAGGACAGCACCGACAAAATTGCAATCACTATCCAAGAGAACGCGGTGGGCGAAGCCGCAACGCTCGCAGGGATTAATATGGAGGGTGACCTAGACGTTGAGGATAATCACCACTTCTTCCTCCAAGTTGAGATGTATCACGAGCGGTTCGCCACTCTCCTTGAGGAACTATCGATTCCCGGTGCGGTGCTCCACATTTCAGTCAGGGCAGATCGCTTCCAAGGTTTCTATGCAGAATGGTCCCCCTCTATCAGCGAAGGGCGCGTGATCAAGTTCCTTAATAGAAAACTGGACGTCGAAAACGCTGACGAGATTCCGGAGGACTTCTGGCGCACAACGGAATTCCAGCGTGAATTATTATCTAACCCTGACCACCCACCTGTGACGATCAGCATAAGGCGTCCATTGCAGTCAATCGGTTTCACACCCGCTTCCCCCGATACCGAGGAAGACCGAGATATAACTTAAAACACGCCACGGTCGAGCCTACAGCCCATGCCCGCCTTGACTCCCTACCCGCTTCCGGCGCTCGAAGAGCTGACCAACGGGTTTTTAGACGTTAGCCTGACGCTACCGCGAGATGTGAGTCCGCATCTCTCCAGCTCGCGACCTACGCGGCGAAGGTCAGGTATTGCAGATTCGATGCAGGGATTGCTGGTCCGCTTGGGGCTGTGACCGGTCCGCTGCACCCGGGCTGAGGCAAGGCTGCCAGTCCGGTGTTAGCTCCAAGCCGCCTTGCGGCGGTGCAGCACACTTAATGCCGATCCACCGGCAGTTGTGCGGACCAAGCAGTCGTCGCTCGGGATCGCACCGCCGCGTCTATTCGCCCTTGATGCACGCACTTCCAACAAGGTGCTTTTTTGCATCGCAGCCGGGTGGTAATGAACTCGCACGGGAAAGACTACCGAACGGACAAGACCATGAATGATGATGGGCAGAGCGATGATGCTGGCGTCAGCGGTGATGATAATGCTGCTGATGGCACCGCTGCCAAAGTCGATCCGGTTGAACGAGCGAAGAAATATACCGACCGGTTGATCGACCTAGTGGTAGCGGCAAAAGCCGCCAATGAAAACACCCGTCATGTAGTCTACTCTCCACACTTGGCCGAGCAGATTTCGCGTTCCTATGCCGCGAACGCATTCCGGCAACTGCAAAACACTTTGCTCTATTACTCTGTCGTGCGTGTGTGCGCACTGTTTGATTATGCCGCGAATGATCGGATCAGCCTCCACACGGTCATCAACGCGCTTCCCAACAAGCGATCGGTGCGAAAAGTCGCGCGGCAGCGCAAGTTCGAGCACTTCAACCAAGGCGAACCACGCAACTTGACGCCAGAAGAAGATCCAGAAGTGCGAGAAATCCTGCGCGATCACTGGCAGCAGGAGTTCAAGCGACGCGGCGCGCACGCAGAGAGGGTTACCTACAAACAGGTGCGTGTGGCAAAGAAGATCATTGATCGTGCCGAGCGGCTGTTCATTGCTGACAACCTGCGACCGTTTAGAAACAACCACATCGGACACAACATCGCTGAGGAAGCACGCGAAGGAAAGAAGATCAGCTTCGTGCTTGGCATGGAAGACCGCGCACTCGAGCACGCCAAGTGTGCTGTTGATCTTCTGCATCAAGCATTGAACAGCACGGGCTTCTCATGGGACAGCCTTGAGCAGATGCAACGACGTAATGCCAGCAACGGGCTGAGCTTGTGATACGATCCGGCTCCCTGCCGGTATCTGCCCCAAATATTCACGGTCTTTGTTCTGGATGTCCTTGGAAACCGCCTAAGGCAGTCTCCGAGCTTAATGGTCATGTCGCCAAGGCTATCCACAGGTCCGCTGCACAACCTCTATGCAGCCGTCTAATCCGTCACCGCCATCCGCCATCGTCATCTCCTTCTGAATGCTCAGAACGAGACTCGCCGTTTGGTCAGTGCAACGGAACCGCAGAAATCAATGGGACGGGAACGGCACATACGTTCATGCCCGGCAGAATCGAATGGATCCGGCATATGTAATCTTCGATTTTTCCAGGGATCTATCGTCGATCGGCCAGCCGGCCGGCATCTTCATGATTGTCTGCAAGGCCGGCCACCCTTGGCCCCATTGGCACGAGGGGCCACTGCCTTGGCAGGTGAGGTCGCCTGCCCGGCGCGGCGGGCCTATAGGCTTTCGTGCCGAACCCCCCCGCCAGCAGTCCGCCCACGGTAAAATCCACATCGAGGGTTTCCCAATGCAAGCCATACCCCGCGTCGAAGATTTCCACCTCTCCCAACTCGTCATCCCTACCTGAATTCACCCCATATAGCCAAAAGGATAAAACCTATAACCAACCAAAATAGAAGTTTTACAACCATCGGGTATTTATCATAAGATGATTTATGCTCTGGTTGCCCAGGCGTGAAGGACGGCGGTCTTCTTGCTTTATGCTCGTTTTCCCATTGCTTCTTAGCAGCTTGCTGTGGTTTTTGCGAGATTAGGTTACCGAAGCCGAACTTTCGGTAGCTTCGATAGGAAAAAGTCGGATACTTTTCTGAAAGCTTTTTTAAAATAGTTCTTATATCTGAAGTGCCTAGCTTCTTTAATGCAATATTAAGGTCGTGGGCGAAGTCGCGTTGCTCACTCGTAATAGATTCGAAGGCCAAATCTTGGATGTTCTCATCATCTCCAAAGTTCTCACGTAGATAGTTTCGTTTGAATTGAACCGCAATGATCACTCTCTTTTGGTAGCATTTATTCTCTACAAGATAGGCTTGAAACAGAAATCCCAAATTTCGATCAATTTTGTTAAGGCTGTCATATAGCTCGATCAGGTCTGGATAAAAAGATGCTGCGTAATTCCAATCATCTTTGATTGCCTGTGAAAACTCATCAAAGTCAGATTCACTGGGTCGAGA
>JAIVHI010000214.1 GCA_020201155.1 Loktanella sp.
GGCCTGACCTGTTCCGCGGTCGAAATGGGCGACAAAGGCGGGCTGGGCATCCGGCTCGATCTGGAAAACGTCCCCCAGCGCGAAGAGAACATGACAGCCTACGAAATGATGCTGTCGGAATCTCAGGAACGCATGCTCATGGTGCTCAAGCCCGAACTCGAGGCCGAGGCCCGCGCCGTCTTCGACAAGTGGGATCTGGACTTTGCCATCGTGGGCGAAACGCTGGACGAAGACCGCTTTCTCGTCATGCACAACGGCGACTGCAAAGCCGACCTGCCCCTGTCCAAGCTGTCTTCGACCGCCCCGGAATACGACCGCGACTGGGAAGAAACCCCCGCGCCCGCGCCCCTGGGCGATGTCGTCGGCGTCGATCCCATCGAAGGGCTGCGCGCCCTGATCGCCAGCCCGAACTACGCCAGCAAGGAATGGGTCTACCAGCAATACGACAGCCAGGTCATGGCCGACACGGTCCGCACGCCGGGTCTGGGTGCGGGCATCGTGCGCATCCACGGCACCACCAAGGCGCTTGCCTTCACCTCGGACGTCACACCGCGCTACGTCTTCGCCAACCCGCGCGAGGGCGGCAAGCAGGCGGTGGCGGAAGCCTACCGCAACCTGACGGCCGTGGGGGCCCGGGCGCTGGCCACCACCGACAACATGAATTTCGGCAATCCGCAGAAGCCGCGCATCATGGGCCAGTTCGTCGGGGCGATCAAAGGCATCGGTGAGGCCGTGACAGCACTCGACATGCCGATCGTCTCGGGCAACGTCTCGCTTTACAACGAAACCGACGGTGCCGGGATCCTGCCTACGCCGACCATCGGGGCCGTCGGGCTGATCGATGATCTGGACCACGCGATCACCGGTCAGCTGCGCGAGGGCCACGTCCTCTTGCTGATCGGCGAGAACCATGGTCACCTCGGCCAGTCCGCCCTGCTGCAAGAAGTCTACGCCCGCGCCGAAGGCTGCGCACCGCCCGTCGATCTGGCAGCCGAGCGCAGGCACGGCGATTTCATTCTTGCCAACCGGCAGTTGATCCGCGCCTGCACCGATCTGTCCGATGGCGGTCTTGCGCTTGCAGCCTTCGAGATGGCCGAAGCGGCGGGCGTGGGGGTTACCATCGACGCCACCGACACGCCGACCCTGTTCGGAGAGGATCAGGCCCGCTATCTGGTCGCCTGCAACTTCGATCAGGCCGAAGAACTGATGCTGCTCGCAGGCCAGACCGGCATTCCCATCCAGTGGATCGGCAAGGCAGGCGGTGACACAGTCAGTTTTGGCCACAGTTCGGCCCCGCTGACAGAGCTGTCCGAGATTTTCCGCACGAGCTTTGCCGCAGCCCTCGCATAAGGCACATCGACCGGAAGCGATCATCGCATGCCCGCCAGCGGGGCCAGGCCACGCGGGGTTGTTTTGACGCGCTCTCTTGGCTCATCATCTTGCCAAAAATATCCACTGCGCCTTGCCCGGCCCCGCCGTGGTCCATAGGTTATGCACGAAAGATCAAAGGACGCACCATGCCGATATCCGCCCATGACATCGAAGCGCTGATCCGGGAAAGCTTTCCGAACGCCAAAATCTCCGTTCAAGGCGACGACGGCAGCCATTTCGCCGCCGAGGTGATCGACGAAAGCTTTCGCGGCCAGAACCGCGTGCAGCAACAACGCGCGGTCTATGCCGCGCTCAAGGGCAAGATGGACGGCAGCCAGGGCGAATTGCACGCCCTCGCGCTGACGACCAAGGTGCCAGACTGATTCCCCGATCATTCGCAGAATGATTGCCTCCCGAAAGGACCCAAAGATGACCGCCGAAAACCAGATCAAAGACACCGTGACCCAGAACGACGTCGTGCTTTTCATGAAAGGCACCAAGACCATGCCGCAATGCGGGTTTTCCTCGCGCGTGGCGGGTGTGCTGAACTTCATGGGGATCGAGTTTCAGGATGTGAACGTCCTTGCGGACGACGGCATTCGCCAAGGCATCAAGGACTATTCCGACTGGCCCACAATCCCGCAACTTTATGTCAAAGGCGAGTTCGTGGGCGGCTGCGACATCATCACCGAAATGACCCTCTCGGGCGAGCTGGACACACTGCTGTCGGACAAGGGCATCAGCTTTGACAAGGATGCCGCGGAAAAGATCCGCGAAGCCAACGGCTAGGCCAGTCAGGCGGGCGTGTTTCTAGCCCGCCTTGCGCTCCACGTCTTCCGCCAGCGCTTCGGCGCGGGCGGCGATTTCCGCAAGCGTGTCCGTGACCTCGGACGGGACGACCGGCACTTCCACCGTCTTGGCGGGCCGCAATTCCAACTCGTCGATCCGCGCCTGCAACTGGGCGATACGACCGTCTGCCTCGTTTACCTTGTCCTGCAGACCGGCCGTGCGGTCGGCCAGCATCAGCCCTGCCATCAGCAGCATTCGGCTTTCCGGCAGGCGGCCGATCTGGCTGGCCAGATGGCTTGCCTCTTCGTTCAGCATCTCAGCCGCGGTCTGCAGGAATTGCTCTTCCCCGTCCTGACATGCCACTTCGAAGCTGCGGCCTCCGATCGTGATTTCAACCTGCGGCATGGGTATCCTCCGACAAAAGCGGTTTCAGTTCCGACAGGATCGCATCTACTTCTGCGGCATCCGCATCCCTTTGTGCGGTGACGGCATCCAGTTCGGCCATCGTCGCGCGATTGATCAACTCGGGTTCGGCCACGCCGGCCATGGCGGCATCCCGCAGCTGCCGGGTCAGCTGGCGCAATTCGGCCTGCGTCGCACGCAACCGCTGCAATTCGCTGTCCAGCGTCACCAGTTGCGCCTTCTGGGACGCCACGCGGGCTTCCAGATCGCTGATCCGGCCATCCTGACGGTTCTTGAGTACGCGCACCCGCTCTTCGAGCTGGGCATTGGCAAGTCGCTCGTCCTCTAGCTGTGCCATCAGTTCGGGGGACGGCTCGGCGGTCTCCGACGCGTCACCAAGATTGTCGAGCCCCGACCTGATCCGGTCGAGTGCGGCGGTGATCCGGCTTTGAAGTTCTGCAACGTCGTCCATTTGCCTGTCCTTTCCCGCCACGGCCACGTGGCGGCAGATGCGGGTGCGTCCCACGGATGATCCGCTGTCTTCTATACCTTCGTCGGGCATATCAAGAGCGAATCGTGCCTCTTTTCCTTATGCTACGGCACGAGGATCAACCCCGCAAATCACGGGCTGTTCCATCGTCATTGCTTGAACAAACGGCCCGCCCTGCTATGACCATGCGCAACTTACCCGTGCCAACCTCAAGAGGTCCCCTTTGGATATTCAAACCCTGCGCGACAGTCACCCCGATCACTGGATGAAGGCCGCAGCCATTCGTGCGCTGACCCTTGACGCGGTGGCCGCAGCCAACTCCGGCCATTCCGGCATGCCGATGGGCATGGCCGATGTCGCGACGGTTCTGTTCGAAAAGCACCTGCGCTTCGATCCAAAGACGCCGCTCTGGCCCGACCGCGACCGCTTCGTGCTCTCTGCCGGCCACGGGTCGATGCTGCTGTACTCACTGCTTCATCTCACGGGTTACGAAGATTTCCCGTTGGAGCAGATCAAGAATTTCCGCCAGTGGGGATCGCGCACCGCGGGCCATCCGGAATACGGCCACGGCCGCGGGATCGAGGTCACGACCGGCCCGCTGGGTCAGGGCATCTCGAACGCCGTCGGTTTCGCCATCGCCGAGGCGCATCAACGCGCCGTCTACGGCAAGAAGATCGTCAACCACCACACCTACGTCATGGCCGGCGACGGCTGCCTGATGGAGGGTGTCAGCCAAGAGGCCATCGGCCTTGCGGGCATGCAGAAGCTCGATCACCTGATCGTCTTTTTCGACAACAACGACATCACCATCGACGGCAAGGTCAGCATCGCGGACAAGACCGATCAGGCGGCGCGTTTCCGGGCTTCGGGCTGGCACGTGCAGGAAATCGACGGTCATGACCCCGAGGCAATCGACGCCGCGATCACCGAGGCCAAGACCACCGATCAGCCATCGATGATCGCATGCAAGACGCATATCGCGCTGGGACACGCCGCTCAGGACACCGCCAAGGGCCACGGCGCGCTGACCGACCCCGACCAACTGCAGGCCGCCAAGGACGCCTATGGCTGGTCCTACGGTCCCTTCGAAGTGCCCGCCGACATCAAGGCACAGTGGGAGGCGATGGGTGAACGCGGCGCGCAGGCGCACAAGGACTGGCATCAGGCTTTCGGCGCGCTGTCCGACAAGCGTCAGGCCGAATTCAACCGCACCTACGACTGGGACGCACCCAAAAAGCTGTCCTCGACCATTCGCGCCTTCAAGCGGCAGATGGTCGAAAGCGCGCCCAAGATGGCCACGCGCGCCTCGTCGGAAAAGGTTCTCGAAGTCATCAACCCGGTGATGCAGGAAACGCTGGGCGGATCAGCGGATCTGACCGGGTCGAACAACACAAAGACGTCGGACCTGGGTGTCTTCGGCCCCGACAACCGCAAGGGGCGTTACGTCCATTACGGTATCCGCGAACACGGCATGGCGGCGGCGATGAACGGTATGGCGCTGCACGGCGGCGTGCGGCCCTACGGCGGCACCTTCATGTGCTTTACCGACTACGCCCGCGGTGCGATGCGGCTGTCGGCACTGATGGGTATTCCCGTGACCTACGTCATGACCCACGATTCCATCGGCCTTGGCGAAGACGGCCCCACTCACCAGCCGGTCGAACATCTTTCGATGCTGCGCGCCACGCCGAACATGAACGTCTACCGCCCCGCCGACGCGGTCGAGACCGCCGAAGCATGGGAAATGGCGCTCTCTGCCAAAGAGACGCCGCACGTTCTGGCCCTGTCGCGTCAGGGCCTGCCCGCCGTGCGGCTCGAGAACAAATCGCAGAACCTGTCGTCCAAGGGCGCCTATGTCCTTGCCGATGCCGAAGGCAAGCGCCGCGTGATCCTGATGGCGTCGGGCTCCGAGGTGCATCTTGCACTGGCTGCGCGCGACACCCTGCAAGCCGAAGGCATCGGCACCCGCGTGGTATCCGTGCCCTGCATGGAGGTCTTCGCCGAACAGGACGAAGCCTACCGCAAGCGTGTGCTGCCCGCGGGGCCGGTACGCGTCGCCTGCGAGGCTGGCGTCCAGCAAAGCTGGGACCGCCTGCTCTATGCAGAGCGCGGCAATTCCAAGAAGGCGGCCTTTGTCGGGATGGAGGGCTTTGGCGGTTCAGCCCCAGCCGAGGTGCTGTTTGAAAAGTTCGGCATCACAGCCGATGGCATCGTCGCGGCAGCGAAAGGTCTGTTGTCATAAAGCAGCTTCTCTCCCTTCTTGTGATCGCCGCACTGGCGGGCTGCAGCGCAGGCCCGCAGCCCACCGGTCTGGGCAGTGGGACGGTCTTGCAGAAGGGAGGGACGGTCGCAGACATTGTCCGTCCATCCGTCGACCGGGCCGCGCTCGACAGCTTTGCAATGAACCTGCTGAACGGCATGCAGGCCCAATCCATCGCAGAGCGACGTGAGTTCTGCGGCTATATCTACGCGGCCCCGGGCGGCGGCTTTACGGCCACGACGCCCAAGCGCGGTGGATTTGCCTCTTGCGATCTTTTCGCGCCTCAGGGGACGGTCGTTGCATCCTACCACACGCATGGTGCGTTTGATTACGACTACGACAACGAGGTCCCGTCCGACGTCGATCTGTTGGGCGATTTCCAGTTCAACCTGATCGGCTATATCTCGACCCCCGGCGGCCGGTTCTGGCGGGTCGATCCGGCCACCCGCCGCACCGACCAGATTTGCGGGTTGGGCTGTCTGGTCACCGACCCCCAGTTCATCCCCCGCGATGAGGCCAGCGTCCGGCTTAGCTATTCCGTTCCGGACTTGCAGCAACGCAGCGCAGGCGCCCGCTGAACGTCGCGCGGCTAACTAACGTCCCGATGCAACGGCGTAGCGCCCTGCCCCGGCCACTGCCAGAGCGAGACAGCCGCCCGCGACGGCCCAGTTCTTGACGAAGATCGTCATCTGCCAAGGATCGTCGGGCAGGAAATGGAACAGGCTGGTAAAGGCGCAATAGGCCGCGAGCGACAGCGCCACCGGGCGGACAGCGGCCCCCACCACCAAGGCCAGCCCTGCCAGTGCATTGTAGGCCAACGCCAGCCAGACAATGGCAACCGGAAGCCCCCACCCCGCCAGCAGGTCTTCGGTCCCGGTGGGCGCAAGCCCTTTCTGGACCGCACCGCCCAGAAACAAGGCGGCGATCAAAAGCCGGGCAAGCAGCAACAGAACATCGTTCATGGGGCACCTGTCTTGTGGCCTGTCAGCTGGTCGGTTTTCATCGGTCTTCCCAACACGCGTTTTCCGTTCAAACTGCGGTGTCAGTTAGACCACCTGTCCAGAACCACAAGAACAGACCGCATGCAGGCAATCACCCCCGGTCCTCATTTCCCGGATGTGCGACCGGATGAAAAGACGTATGACGGGGCATATGACCAATCGTCTTGCCATCGTCCTCGGGCTTTTGATCGTAGGGTTCTTTATCCTCGATGCCGTCGTGCTGCATCTGGACGCCCCCGTCTGGGTCATGCGCCGACTGGCAGAGCTCATTCAAAAGCTGGCCTTCTGGCGTTGAACCAGAGTGCCGCCCTGCAGTTGACCTTTTGTCAAAAATGGCTTTGTTGGCCACAACATCACCAATCAGGAGAGACCTCCCATGTCAGCGAAAATCGCAATCAACGGTTTCGGTCGGATCGGGCGCAACGTGCTGCGCACCATCATCGAAGGCGGACGCACCGATCTGGAGGTCGTGGCGATCAACGATCTGGGTCCGGTCGAGACGAATGCGCACCTGCTGCGCTTTGACAGCGTGCATGGCCGCTTTCCCGCCGAGGTGACCACGGGCGACGACTGGATCGACGTAGGCCGCGGCAAGATTCGCGTCACAGCCGAACGCAACCCCGCCGACCTGCCCTGGTCGGACGTGGATATCGTGATGGAATGCACCGGCATCTTCACCAGCGCCGAAGCCTGTCAGGCCCATATCGACAACGGGTCGTCGCGCGTCCTGATCTCGGCCCCCGGCAAGGGCGTGTCCAAGACCATCGTCTACGGCGTCAACCACGAGACGCTGACCAAGGACGACATCATCGTCTCGAATGCCTCCTGCACCACCAACTGCCTTGCCCCCGTGGCCAAGGTGCTGAACGACGCGGTCGGCATCAACAAGGGCTTCATGACCACGATCCACAGCTACACCGGCGATCAGCCGACACTGGACACGATGCACAGCGACCTTTATCGCGCCCGCGCTGCCGCCCTGTCGATGATCCCCACCTCGACCGGCGCGGCCAAGGCTGTCGGTCTCGTGCTGCCGGAACTTGACGGGAAGCTCGATGGCGTCGCGATCCGCGTGCCGACGCCCAACGTCTCGGCCGTCGACCTTGTGTTCGAAGCGTCGCGCGACACCACGCCCGAAGAAATCAACGAAGCGATCATCGCCGCGTCCAATGGCGCCATGAAGGGCATCCTGACGACGACGGCGCTGCCGCTGGTCAGCACCGACTTCAACCACGATCCGCATTCGTCCACCGTAGCGCTGGACCAGACCAAGGTGCTGCAGGGCAACATGGTGCGTATTCTCAGCTGGTATGACAACGAATGGGGCTTTTCCTCGCGCATGTCCGACACAGCCGTCCAGATGGCCAAACTGATCTGACGCCACACCACAGATATGCGTTCGACAAGGCCCGCGCCAAAAGCGCGGGCCTTGCTGCGTTCGGGGACCATGACGAGCCGATGAAATGTTCCATGCAAAAAACGCATGGCCAGTCTGCATCAATGGAAGTTGTGCTGCATCGCAGCATGACTAGGTATGGGTCAACAGCAACGGCAACACTCTTGAAAGGAGGACGCCATGAAAACGATCAACGAAATCCGCTCGCGTCTCCAGAAACGCGCCGCCTACCAACGCACCCGTGCCGAGATCGAGCGTATGCCGCTTGACGTGGCACTCGACCTGAACATCGACAAGTCCGATGCCCACAAGATCGCAAGCGAGGCCGTCTATGGCTACTGATATTCAAACCAACCCGCAAATCGCATTCCACCGCTTTGGCTTGGACCAGGTGATGAAGTCGATCACGCTTTTCCGCGACCGTATCCAGAAGCGCAAGGCCTACAACCGGACCGTCGCAGAGCTTCAAAACATGCCGCTGGATGTGGCGCTGGACCTTAATATCGACACGTCCGACGCCCACCGGATCGCCAGCCGCGCAATCTACAGCTGACATTACTGGCAAATCCGGTAATCGCCATCGCGCTGCCGGATATCGAAATGAAAATGGTTATCGTGGGCCGGGTCGGACCCCGGCCCCAGAACCGTCGAAAATATCTTGCAGCTTTCTTCCCTGATGCGCTTTTGCAGGGCAGCGTCCGCGCCTTCTGCCTCCGGCCTGATCGCCAAGGGTTCTCTGCCGTCAAAGGTCAGGCCCCGGAATCACCCCCGTCAGCGTGACATCTTCCTCCAAGCGTTCCGTCGCCGGCACGACGACGTCCTGCAGCCACTCGACCAAAGCCAAAGACATGTCGCAGCGCAGGATCGGGTCGCCGACACCTAATCCGGGACTGACGTCCCTGATCTGGACCGGCGCCGAGATCCCGCAGGCATCGTCTTCATGATCGCTGACGGGTGGGACGATTTCATAATCCACACCACGGGCATCCAAGGCGGCAAGGCAATCTTCCGGGACTTCGGCGGCTTGCGCGACATCGGCGGGATCGTCGATTTCATCCCCGCTTTCGTGTTCGGGGTCCACTGCATTGCCGTCGAAAGGACGAACGGGCGGATACGGGGACACCTCGACCGCGGTGCCCTGAGCGGCTGACTGCGTCGCGGTCAGCAAGACCGACAAGGCCATCGCCACCTGCCTCATTCGACAAATTCCACCGTCACCCCCTGCCCGGTCATCTCGGCCAGTTCCATCACGTCCCAATTCGTCATCCGCACGCAACCGTGGCTTGCGGCGCTGAACAACGAGGCGGGCTCGGGCGTGCCGTGAATGCCGTAGGTGGGCTTGGACAAATCGATCCAGACCATCCCCACCGGCCCGTTCGGCCCCGGTGGCAGGGTCAGAACCTCGTTGTTTTCGCCCTGCTGGAAGTTGACATCGGGTTGATAGGTATAGGTCGGGCCCACGGCCACCGCTTCGACCGGCGATGGCGTCTGGTCAGAGCCGACGGCAACCGGATAATTCGAGATAATGTCGTCGTCCTCGTCAAAGGCGACAAGCCTTTGGTCCGCTTTCCTGATCTCGATGCGCGCCACCTCTCCGGATTTATCCTCGCCCGGGTCGACCACGACGATCGTCTCGCCTTCCACGAAGCTGGCGGCAGGGTTCATCCCCTCCAGAAACTCCTGATCCATGTGGAATTGCTCGGCAATCGCCTCGGCCACGCTGGTGAAGGGCAAAGCATCAAGTTCGGCAAGATCGCTGTAGTCATCGGGCAACGGAGAGCCGCGAACATCCATGTCGTCTGCCGTGATCGTATAGTCTTGCAGGTAGGCGTCGGCGTCAGGGCCACCAAGACGATCCCAAACGTCCTGATCCATTTCGCCATCGACAGGCAGACCTTCGCGCAACTCGAACCCCGAAATGGCGCTGGTGGACATCCCGCCCGCGTATCCGTCGATCACGCTGGGGCTGACGCCTGCGCGGTCGAGCAGGATCTGCACGGCAGCCGTGATAGCCGTCTGCCCATCCGGCAAGGCACCGCCATCGTATGAGACGTCGGTCAGATCGACGACGGGCTCGGCCATTAGAACAGAGCCCGGCAAAATCAGAAGAAGGGCGGGAATGGAAAGGGTTGGCTTCATGGTGGTCCTTACTGCAAGAGGTGCAGTTCAACCCCCATGCTCTTTCGCAGTTCCCTCAGAGCGCGAGTTTGGCCTTGAGCGCCTTTTCAACCGAAGCCGGAACGAATTTCGATACGTCACCGCCCAATCGCGCGATTTCCTTGACCAGCTTGGACGCAATCGCCTGATATTCCGCTTCGGCCATCATAAAGACGGTTTCGATATTGTCGTCCAGAACACGGTTCATGCCGACCATCTGGTATTCGTATTCGAAGTCCGCCACGGCGCGCAGACCACGGATGATCATGGTCGCGTTCACGTCACGGGCGCAGTCGATCAACAGGTTCCCGAAAGGGTGGACGATGATCTCGCAACCGCGGTCCTCTCCCAGCGGCACGACCTCGCGGCGGACCATCTCGACCCGTTCCTCAAGATCGAAAAGCGGCCCCTTGTCGCGATTGATCGCAACGCCGATGACAAGCCTGTCGACCAGGGTGCAAGCCCGGCTGACGATATCGACATGTCCGTTGGTGACCGGATCGAAAGTGCCGGGGTAAAGGCCTGTGCGCATCGCGGTCCCTCTCGCTCTTGCGTTTTGCCGCACGCAACATGATTGCGCGCACGATTGCAAGCGCCCTAGTGGCCGCGGATCATGCCTTCCAATGCGTCCTTTTCCATGGCGAGTTCGGACAATTGCGCCTTGACCACGTCACCGATGGAAATGAGACCGACCAAAGCACCGTCCTCCAGCACCGGCAGGTGGCGGAACCGGCCATCGGTCATCAGCTGCAGAACCGCGTCGGAATTGTCGGCCTGTGTGCAGGTGGTGATGTCAGCCGTCATCAGCTCGGACACTTTCTTGTCCAGACAGGCGGCACCGCTTTTCCCAAGGTCGCGGACGATGTCGCGTTCGGACAGGATGCCGTTCAACTTGCCCTCGTTGAGAACAACCACCGTTCCGATCCGGTTGGCAGACAGGATCCGCGCTGCCGTGGTGACCGTATCGTCGGGGGACACCGAGAAAACTTCGGTTCCCGCCTTGTCTGCAAGGATTTTTCTTACCAGCATGACGCACTCCCTTTTACCCTCTTATCAACAGCATGGCCGCGCGCGCGCCCTTCTGTCAATCTGGCAGGCTCGCTTCCAGCCGTGCGATCTCGGCCTTGAGTCCGGCAGTCAGGGTATCCGCGACCGCATCCAACCGCGCCGACCCGCGGTCGGCACGGTGCCGCACGAGGTAGAACGAACGGGTCAGACTGACCCTGTCGGCCAGCACGCGCCCGAGTTCAGGTGCAAACGGCAGGGCAAAATCATGCACGAAACCCACCGCCCGTGACGCCCGCAGCATCTGCAACTGGACGGAGACGGAGTTCGATGCCAACTGCAGGCCGCCCGCCGCCATCTGGCCGAGGTAATCGAGTTCCTTGTCGAAAATCATGTCCGGAATGTAGCCGACGATCCCGCGATCCTTGAGCTGTGCCGGATCGTTGATCGGCTCTGCCTCGCGGTGCTGGGCCAGATGCAACCGGTAGTCAGAGATACGCCGGACGGTCAGCCGTCCGGCCTTGGGCGGGCTGACCGTGATCGCCATGTCGGCCTCGCGCTGGGACAGGTTCACGACGCGGGGCAGCGCCAGAATCTGCACCTCGAGCCCCGGATTATCGGCCTGTAGCCGTGCGCAGACCTGTGGAAGCAGGAAATTGGCGCAGCCATCGGGTGCTCCGATGCGGATCTGGCCGGACAGACCTGCATCTGCCGCCTGCCCGGTTTCGAGCGCGCGGACCAGTGCCGCCTCTGCGGTTTCGGCCTGTTGCTGCATGTCATGCCCGCGTTCGGTCAGCACGTAACCCTGCGGTGACTTGACGAACAGCGCGGCACCCAGCCCCTCTTCCAGCCGCGCCATGCGGCGGCCAAGGGTGGCGGGGTCCATGCGCAGCTTGGGTGACGCCGCAGACAGCGATCCCGCCCGCGCCACGGCCAGAAAAACCCGCACGTCGTCCCAATTGTGCATGGCAGGCAACCCCTTCCCATAGGTGCGTTTCCGCAAGACCCTTTTGCCAAATTCACGCTGTTACCCGCAAAAATGCAAGCCTAACATGCATCCAACATTTAACGGAGGATCCCATGCAGGAACTGACCCACTATATCGATGGCGCGCATGTCAAAGGCACGTCGGGGCGTTTTGCCGATGTCTACAACCCCGCCACGGGCGACGTGCAGGCCAAGGTGCCGCTCGCCTCGCCCGCAGAAATGAACACCGCCGTCGAGATCGCCGCCAAGGCGCAGCCGGCATGGGCCGCCGTCAACCCGCAGCGCCGCGCGCGCGTGATGATGAAGTTCGTGGAGCTTCTGAACCGCGACATGGACAAGCTGGCCGAGGCCCTGTCGAAAGAGCACGGAAAAACCATGCCAGACGCCGCCGGTGACGTGCAGCGGGGGCTCGAGGTCGTCGAATACTGCATCGGTGCCCCGCAACTGCTGAAAGGCGAATATACCGACGGGGCCGGTCCGGGCATCGACATCTATTCGATGCGCCAGGCGCTTGGCGTCACGGCCGGAATCACCCCGTTCAACTTCCCCGCCATGATTCCGATGTGGATGTTCGCCCCTGCCATCGCCTGCGGCAACGCCTTCATCCTGAAGCCGTCCGAGCGCGACCCTTCGGTGCCGCTGATGCTGGCCGAACTGATGGAAGAAGCGGGCCTGCCCAAGGGCATTCTGCAGGTCGTGAACGGCGACAAGGAAGCGGTCGATGCGATCCTCGATCATCCCGTCATCCAGTCCGTGGGTTTCGTCGGATCGACCCCGATCGCCGAATACATCTACGGCAAGGGCTGTTCCAACGGCAAGCGCGTGCAGTGCTTCGGCGGCGCCAAGAACCACATGATCATCATGCCCGACGCAGATCTGGATCAGGCCGCCGACGCGCTGGTCGGTGCGGGCTATGGGGCGGCCGGTGAACGCTGCATGGCGATCTCGGTCGCGGTGCCCGTGGGCGACGAGACGGCAGACCGCCTGATCGAAAAGCTGATCCCGCGGATCGAGGCGCTCAAGGTCGGCCCCTATACATCCGGCAAGGACGTGGACTACGGCCCCGTCGTGACCGCCGCCGCCAAGGCCAACATCGAACGTCTGGTGCAGACCGGCATCGATCAGGGCGCGAAACTGGTCGTCGACGGACGCGACTTCAAGCTGCAGGGCTACGAGGACGGATTCTTTGTCGGACCGCACCTGTTCGACCATGCCACCAAGGACATGGATATCTACACGCAGGAAATCTTTGGCCCGGTGCTGACGACGGTGCGTGCGAAGTCTTACGAAGAAGCCTTGGCGATGGCCATGGATCATGAATATGGCAACGGCACCGCGATCTACACCCGTGACGGTGACGCCGCCCGCGATTTCGCCAACCGGATCAACATCGGCATGGTGGGCATCAACGTGCCGATCCCCGTACCGCTGGCCTATCACACCTTCGGCGGCTGGAAGAAATCGGCCTTCGGTGATCTGAACCAGCACGGACCCGACAGCTTCAAGTTCTACACCCGCACCAAGACGGTGACCGCGCGCTGGCCGTCGGGCATCAAGGAAGGCGGCGAGTTCAACTTCAAGGCGATGGACTAAGCGAACAATCGGGGCCCGGCGAAAAGTCGGGCCCCTGACACCTTCCTGTTGCGTGCTATCTTTGCGAAAAGCGAAGGATCACGCCATGATCGAACCGGCCTTCAGTCTCGGGATCGAAGAGGAATATCTGCTGGTCGACCGCGACACGCTGGCTTTGGCGCGGGTGCCGGAGGCGATGTTCGACGCCTGCCGCGCCAGCCTTGGCGACACCGTCTCACCCGAGTTTCTTGAATGCCAGATCGAGGTCGGCACGCCGGTGTGCCGCGATATCGGCGAAGCGCGAACCCATCTCACGCACATGCGGTCCACGATCGCAAAGGAAGCGGCCCGCCACAACCTTGCCCCCGTTTCTGCCGGATGCCACCCTTCGGCGGATTGGACGCACCAGACCCACACCAAGAAGGACCGCTACACGAGCCTGCAGCAGGAACTGAAGTCGGTGGCAGACCGCATGGTGATCTGCGGGATGCACGTTCACGTGGGGCTGGACGACGACGCGCTGCGGGCCGATCTGATCAATCAGATGGCCTACTTTCTGCCGCATCTGCTGGCCCTGTCCTCGGCTTCGCCCTTCTGGAAGGGGCGCGACAGCGGTCTGGCCTCCTACCGCATCGCCATTTTCGACAACATGCCGCGCACCGGCTTGCCACCCCGGATCGACAGCTGGGACGGCTACAGACGGTCGGTCGATGCCCTTGTGAACCTCGGCGTGATCGAGGACGCCTCGAAGATCTGGTGGGACCTGCGCCCCTCGAACGCCTATCCCACGCTCGAAACGCGCATCTGCGACGCCCAGCCCCGACTGGAACACGCCCTGTCGCTGGCCGCCCTGAACCAGAGCCTTCTGCGGATGCTGTGGCGGCTGAAACGGTCCAACCAGCGGTGGCGGGACTACGACGGCTTTCTGCTGTCGGAAAACCGCTGGCGGGCACAGCGCTACGGTGTCACCGGCGGCTTGATCGACTTTGGCCGCGGCGAGATCGTGCCGATGCCGATGCTGCTGGAAGAGATGATCTCACTGATCGCCGAAGACGCCGCCGTTCTGGGCTGCCTCGCCGAAGTCGACGCCGCACGGGACCTCTTGCAGAACGGCACATCGGCAGAGCGTCAACGGGCGGTGTTCGACAGGGCCAACGGCCCCGAAGACGGGTTGAAAAGAGTCGTGCAACATCTCATCGCCGAGTTTCAGCACGACATCTAAGAACAGC
>JAIVHI010000215.1 GCA_020201155.1 Loktanella sp.
GCACCCTATGTGCATGTGATCATCCTCCTTGTTTCGGACATCATAGGGCTGGTCATTTGCATGTTTCTGGTAAATCCTGATGTCGAAAGTCGCTTTGACGCAAGAAGTGATGGCACTTCAGCCTATTTACCGAAGGAACCTGCGAAGAATGGACCTGGACCCAACCGATCGACGGATCCTGACGGTACTGCAGCGGACGGGCCGTATGTCCAACGCGGAGCTGTCGGAAGAGGTGAATCTCTCCGCCTCTGCCTGTCACCGACGTGTGCAGCGCTTGGAAAAGGAAGGTTACATCCGCGACTACGTGGCCCTTCTCGATCCCCGAAAGATGGGTCGCCCCACGACGGTCTTCGTCGAGATCACCCTGCAGGCCCAGGCCGACGAAGTGCTCGATGCCTTCGAAAAGGCCGTAAAGCTGATCCCCGATGTGCTGGAATGTCACCTGATGGCCGGTGCGGCGGATTACCTCCTGAAGATCGTCGCCGGCGATACCGAGGATTTCGCCCGTATCCACCGCCGTTATCTGGCGCGCTTGCCGGGCGTGGCCCAGATGCAAAGCTCCTTCGCCCTGCGGACCGTGCGGCAAACGACGGCCTTACAGGTCTAGCGCCGCCCGCTCTCTTCATCTCGGCCCGAAAACTCCGGGGGAGTCCGCAGGACGGGGGCAGCGCCCCCTGCAACCCCGGCAACGTGGCGGGGCTTTGAAACGAACGACCCCCGCCACGTTGCCGGGGCGGGGGTCAAATTCTTGGTCCGAACGTCGGAAAGGCCGCTTAGAGCAGACCCTCGCGCTGGGCTTTCTTGCGCGCCAGCTTACGCTGACGGCGGATCGCTTCGGCCTTTTCACGGGCTTTCTTGACGGAAGGCTTCTCGAAATGTTGCTTGAGCTTCATCTCGCGAAACACACCCTCGCGCTGAAGTTTCTTCTTCAGAGCACGCAGCGCCTGATCGACGTTGTTGTCACGAACACTAACCTGCATGTGGTTTTCACCACCTTTCTAAGTTGGATTTGCATGAATTGCAGGAATTGGCCATATAGCAACGTCGCCCTAGCTTGTCCAGTAAGCACCGCACCAGCCGGAGATTGAGATGCAAACGCCCCCAGACCCGATGACACTGACACTTCTCGATGCGATCCTGCCCGAAGTCGCGTTCGATGGGTGGTCGCCTGCCGCCTTCAAGGCCGCGATTGCCAAGACCGATATGACCGAGGCGCAGGCCCGGTCTCTTTGCCCACGCGGTGCGATTGATCTGGCGATCCTTTATCATCAGCAGGGCGACGCAAAGATGGCCGAGGCGCTGATGCACGAAAACCTTGAAGGTTTGCGCTACAGAGAACGCGTGGCCCGGGCGATCCGCCTGCGGCTCGATGCCATATCCGACCGCGAAGCCGTGCGGCGTGGATCGGCCTTGTTCGCCTTGCCGCATATGGCGCCCGAAGGGGCGAAACTGATGTGGGGCACGGCTGACGCCATCTGGGCGGCGCTTGGCGATGATTCGGACGATGTGAATTGGTACACGAAGCGGGCGACCCTGGCCGGGGTCTACGGATCTGTGGTGCTGTACTGGCTGGGTGACGACAGCGTCGGCCATCAGGCGACCGATGCTTTCATCAACCGGCGGATCGACAACGTCATGCAGATCGAAAAGGTCAAGGCGGCGGCGCGCAACAACCCGCTTCTCAAACCGTTCAACGCCATGTTCGGGGCCGTCACCTCGCACATCAGGCGGCCGCAACCTGCCGCGCGCAGCGACCTGCCCGGCGTGTGGCGCGATCCCAGCTAGTGGGCGCGTGCCGGTGACCCCGAAGACCATGCGCGCCATCGAGATCAGCACACCGGGCGGGCCCGAGGTTCTGACCCTTTGCGAGCGAGACATCCCACGGCCTCGCGCGTCCGAGGTCGTGATCCGGCTGGCCTACGCAGGCGTGAACCGTCCCGACGCGCTGCAACGGGCCGGTGCCTATAATCCCCCGAAAGGCGCGTCAGACCTGCCCGGTCTGGAAGGTGCGGGCGAGGTCGCAGCCATCGGTGAAGGCGTGACATCTCTTAAAGTCGGTGATCTGGTCTGTGCCCTGCTGCCGGGCGGGGGCTATGCGACCCATGTCGCCACCCCGGCTGCCCATTGCCTGCCGGTGCCGGATGGCATGGACCTGAAACAGGCGGCCTGCCTGCCCGAGACATTTTTCACCGTCTGGTCCAACGTCTTCATGCGCGGCGGTCTTGCGGCAGGCGAACGCTTTCTGGTTCACGGCGGCTCATCCGGCATCGGGACGACGGCGATCCAGCTGGCGCGGCATTTCGGCGCCCGCGTCTTCGCGACGGCCGGGTCGGACGACAAATGCCAGGTCTGCGCTGACCTCGGAGCCACGGCGATCAACTACAAGACCGAGACCTTCGAGGACGTCTTGCGTGCCGAGGGTGGGGCCGACCTGATTCTCGACATGGTGGGGGGCAGCTACATCCCCCGCAATCTCAAGGCGCTGGCCGACGACGGGCGTCTCGTGCAGATCGCCTTTCTGCAAGGTCCGAAAGTCGAGATGAACTTCGTGCAGATGATGACGCGACGGCTGACGTTGACGGGATCGACCCTGCGGCCCCAGAGCGATCTGGCCAAGGCAAGGATCGCCCAAGCCTTGCAGCAGCACGTCTGGCCACTTTTGGCGTCCGGTGTGGTCGGGCCGGTGATGGACCTCGAATTCGCGCTCGCGGATGCGGCCAAGGCCCATGCCCGCATGGAGGCGGGCGATCATATCGGAAAGATCGTGCTGCGGATCGACGAGGGTCAGATGCGGGGCGGTCGGCTTTTGTAGACCGGTAGCCGCCAGCCCAAGGCCACGCTTCCCGCCCTCAGCACGAACACGACACCGGCACAGACGATCAATCCGGTGCTGCCACCGATCAGGACCGCCGTGACCGCGCCGACCAGTGCGCAGGTGACATAAAGCTCGCCCTGTTTTAGGACCAGCGGAACCTCGTTGCAAACCACGTCGCGCATCAACCCGCCGAAGCACCCCGTCGAGATGCCCATGACCACGACGACAAGCGGCGGCGCGTCCATCGCGAAGGCCGCCGCGACGCCGGCGGGGACGGCGACGGCCAAGGCCAGCGCATCGAGCCAGACAATCACGCGGTAGCGGCTTTCAAGCAGATGTGCCGTGAAAAAGACGATGATCGCCGCCACCGTGGCGACGCCGACGAAAAGCGGTTGCTGCACCCAGAAGACCCCGCGATCAAGGATCACGTCCCTTACCGTTCCGCCACCCACTGCCGTCAGGCAGGCGATGAAGACAAAGCCGATCAGGTCGAGTTGTGCGCGGCTGGCAACCAGCGCCCCGGTGAGGGCGAAGACGAAAACCGATGCATAGTCGAGAGCGTCGAGCCAGATCACGGCTTGAACGGCTCCATCCCCGCGCGCGCCAATTCGTCAGCGCGTTCGTTCTCGGGGTGGCCTGCGTGTCCCTTGACCCATTCCCATGTCACGTCATGACGCTGTGTGGCGGCATCCAGCCGCTTCCACAGCTCTTCGTTCTTGACGGGTTTTCTGCCCGCCGTCTTCCAGCCCTTGGCTTTCCAGCCGAAAATCCACTTGGTGATACCGTCCTTCACGTAGGACGAATCCGTCACCACGGTGACTTGCGACGGCTTGGATAGCGTCTCCAGCGCAGAGATCGCGGCCATCAGCTCCATCTGGTTGTTGGTGGTCTGCGCGGCCCCGCCGCTCAACGTCTTTTCGCGGACGACAGTATCACCTTCGCGGGCGATCAGGACAGCCCCCCACCCCCCGGGTCCGGGATTGCCCGAACAGGCGCCATCCGTATAGGCGAAAAGTTCAGCCATGCTTGCGTGCTCTCATGTTGTGGAAAGGTGGCGGGCCACTGGCATCAGATGACGATCGTCAGCAGGCACAGGAAGACGATCACGGTCAAAATCCCGCGCAGGCGCATCCACCATTCGGGCGTCAGGTTCTGCTGCCAGAACACGTAGTCCAGCACCAGCACGCCCCAAAATCCGATCATGAGGCTGATGGCGGCCCAGACGGGACCGTTGCCGATCATCAGGAATCCCCAAAGTGCCGGGATGACCGAAAGGACATAAAGCCGCGTATAACGCGTCCGCGTGGCAAAGCCCCAGAGCACGCCGGACATGAAGGACAGGATGACGGTGCCGTAGAAGATCGAGACATAGGGGCCGAACAGCCGCGACGGTAGCCAGGCAAAGGGTGCCTCACCGGGGATCAGGAACCACATGCTGAAGGTGCCCCACAGAAAGGGCAGCAGGCCGGCAAGGCCCAGCCAGAACGGTCCCTTGGGGATTCCCCAGATCATGCAGGCTCTCGCAGGGCGCGGGGCACCTTGAACTCTACGTTTTCCACGGCGGTTTCGACCATTTCGACCGTCACGTCAAAGCGGTCGCGGAAGGCGTCGATGACCTCGTCGATCAGCACTTCGGGGGCTGATGCGCCCGCTGTGATGCCCATGCTCGAGATGCCGTCCAGCGCGCGCCAGTCGATATCCTTGGCCCGTTGCACCAGCTGGCTGTAGCCGCAGCCTGCCTTTGTGCCGACCTCGACCAGCCGCTTGGAGTTGGACGAATTGGGCGCGCCGACGACCAGCATGGCGTCACATTTGGGCGCCATCGCCTTGACCGCCTCTTGCCGGTTGGTCGTGGCGTAGCAGATGTCTTCCTTGTGTGGACCGATGATCGCGGGGAACCGCGCCTTGAGCGCTGTCACGATGTCGATGGTGTCGTCGACGGACAGGGTCGTCTGGGTGACGAAAGCCAGCCTTTCGGGATCGCGCACCGTGACTTCGGCCACGTCCGCGACCGTTTCGACCAGCAGCACTTCGCCCTCGGGCAGCTGGCCCATTGTGCCGACTGTCTCGGGGTGGCCCGCATGACCGATCATGATCATCTGCAACCCGTTCTCGGCATGGCGCGCGGCCTCGATATGGACCTTGGACACAAGCGGGCAGGTGGCATCCACATAGATCATTTCGCGCTTGGCGGCGGCGGCAGGCACGGCCTTGGGCACGCCATGGGCGGAAAAGATCACCGGTCGGTCATCGGGGCAATCGTCCAGCGTTTCGACAAAGACGGCGCCCTTGTCGCGCAATCCGTCGACCACGAACTTGTTGTGCACGATCTCGTGGCGCACGAAGACGGGTGCGCCCCATTTTTCAAGAGCCATCTCCACGATCTTGATCGCGCGATCGACACCGGCGCAGAAGCCGCGCGGCGCAGCCAGATAGAGCATCAGGGGTGGTTTTGTCATGGCAGGCACCTTTCGACGTTCACCCCTGACCTAAGCAATCGGTCGGCTTGCGTCCAGCACCACAGGGTTGCGCGCGACCCGATTTCGCGCTCGGGTCACGCGCTTTTTTCAGTCGGCGTCGACCATTTCGTCGTTGGCCTGCGGGCGCGGTTCGCGCGGCGGGCGACCGATCACGTCACGCAGCTCTTCCAGTTCGATGAAATTATCGCATTGGCGGCGCAGGTCGTCGGCAATCATCGGCGGCTGGCTGCGGATCGTGGAGACGACCGAAACCCGGACACCCTTGCGTTGCAGCGCTTCGATCAGCGGTTTGAAATCGCCGTCGCCCGAGAACAGGACGATGTGGTCGACGTAAGGTGCAAGCTCCAGCGCATCGACTGCCAGTTCGATGTCCATGTTGCCCTTGACCTTGCGGCGCCCCATGCTGTCGGTGAATTCCTTCGCGGGCTTCGTCACCATGTTGAAGCCGTTGTAGTGAAGCCAGTCGACCAAGGGACGGATGGGGGAATACTCATCGTTTTCCAGCAAGGCCGTGTAGTAGAACGCGCGCAGCAGCTTGCCGCGGCGCATGAACTCCTGTCGGAGAAGCTTGTAGTCGATGTCGAACCCAAGGGACTTTGCAGCCGCGAAAAGGTTCGATCCATCGATGAAAAGCGCAAGTCGCTCATCCCGATAAAACATAAATATTTCCTCTCAAATCTGCTCTGCGGTGGGTTCCGTGAGTGTGTGTGGTGTAGAACCCGCAGAATCAGAGCTACTTAAGGCATTCGAGATTTGACGCAAGGCGACATCACAAAGGAAATAAGCGGTTTTGCACTGATTGCCGCGGGGTCAAATGCGCCGTCGATCTGGGGCAGCCCCGCCGATACGGTCCGGCACGGGATCACAATGGTGGCCGAAACACTTGAAGTATCACCCGGAATCAGCCGGTTCTATCAAACATCCGCGTATCCACCCGGATCCGGTCCCGACTTTGTGAATGCCGCGTTCGTGATCCGGACGTCTTTGTCGCCACGCGGCGTCCTGGACCTTTTGCACGCGGTCGAAGCCGCCGCCCTGCGGAAAAGGGATGTGCGGTGGGGGCCGCGTACGCTCGATCTGGATCTGATCGGATTTGACGACGCAGTCCTGCCCGACGCGACCACGGTGCAAAGTTGGATGGCCCTGTCAGAGGATCGCCAGCGCATGGCCGCGCCGTCCGACCTGATCCTGCCGCATCCCCGGCTTCAGGACCGTGCTTTCGTTCTGGTGCCACTGGCCGATGTCGCGTCCGAGTGGCGTCATCCGGTGCTGGGTCAGACCGTGCAGGAACTCTGCGATGCACTGCCAGAGGCGGAAAAGGGGGCCGTTCTGCCCCTTTGAGACTAAGAATCGCCTTGTCAATCTCTATGTGACCGCTTAGATGAAGGCTTCGCATTAATGCCTCTCATCCAAACGGAGTGTGCCCATGGCCCGCGTCACCGTCGAAGACTGCGTCGATAAAGTCCCCAACCGGTTCGAACTGGTCATGCTGGCCGCCCACCGGGCGCGCGAAATTGCGGCGGGCTCTCCGATCACGGTCAACCGCGACAACGACAAGAACCCGGTCGTGTCCCTGCGCGAAATCGCTGACGAGACGCAGCAGGCCGATGACCTGCGCGAGCGGATGATCGAGGCGAACCAGACCCAGATCGAAGTCGACGAGCCGGAAGAAGACAGCATGTCCCTTCTGATGGGGGGCGAGCCCGATCGTCCTGCCGACGATGACATGAGCGAAGAAAAGCTGTTGCGCGCCCTGATGGAAGCGCAGGGCCAACGCTGAGGCCGACCACCGGCCTCATGGCAAAGGTGCCGGACCAGACATGAGTGACGCCGACGATCTCATTGCGCTGGTTCGCACCTACAATCCCCGTGCCAACGAAGACATGCTGCGCCGCGCTTTCGCGTTCGGCGCCGCCATGCACGACGGCCAGACCCGCCATTCGGGCGAGCCCTATTTCACCCATCCCATTGCTGTTTGCCGTCTGCTGGCCGAAATGCAGATGGACGACGCGACGCTGGTGACCGCGTTGCTGCACGACACGATCGAAGACACCAAGGCAACCTTTGCAGAGGTCGAACAGACCTTTACCCGCGAGATCGCGGAACTGGTCGATGGCGTCACCAAGCTGACCAACCTGCAACTGAACTCTGCCCAGACCAAGGAAGCCGAAAACTTCCGCAAGCTCTTCATGGCGACCTCGCGCGATTTGCGGGTGACGCTGGTCAAGCTGGCCGACCGGTTGCACAACATGCGCACCATCAAGGCCATGCGCCCCGAAAAGCAGGTCCAGAAATCCCGTGAAACGATGGATATCTATGCGCCGCTCGCCGGGCGGATGGGCATGCAGTGGATGCGCGAGGAGCTGGAAGACCTTGCCTTCCGCGTGATCAATCCCGAAGCGCGCAATTCGATCATCAGGCGGTTCATCACCCTCCAGCGCGAGACGGGTGACGTGATTCAGAAGATCACCGTCGACATGCGCGCCGAACTGGACAAGGTCGGTATCGAAGCCGACGTGTCGGGTCGCGCCAAGAAGCCCTATTCGATCTGGCGCAAGATGCAGGAAAAGGACCAGGGCTTCAGCCGTTTGTCCGACATCTATGGCTTTCGCGTCATCACCGCGAGCGAGGCTGACTGCTACCGTGTGCTGGGGGCGATCCACCAGCGCTGGAAATCCGTTCCGGGCCGCTTCAAGGACTACATCAGCCAACCCAAGTCGAACGGCTACCGATCGATCCATACCACTGTTTCCGGCCGCGACGGCAAGCGCGTCGAAGTCCAGATCCGCACCCGCGAGATGCACGAGGTCGCCGAAACGGGTGTGGCCGCGCATTGGTCCTACCGCGACGGTGAACGGGTCGAAAACCGTTTTGCCGTCGATCCCGTCCACTGGATTTCGGCGCTGACCGAACGCTTCGACGAAACCGATCAGGACCACGACGAGTTCCTCGAAGCGGTCAAGCTCGAGATGTATGTCGATCAGGTGTTCTGCTTCACGCCCAAGGGCGATGTGATCAAGCTGCCCCGTGGCGCGACGCCGATCGATTTCGCCTTTGCCATTCACACCCGGATCGGGATGGCCTGCGTGGGTGCCAAGGTGGACGGGCTGCGCGTGCCCTTGTGGACGCGGCTCAAGAACGGTCAATCCGTCGATATCGTCACCGCCGAAGGCTCGCGCCCGCCCGCCACGTGGATCGACATCGTGGCGACAGGGCGCGCCAAGACGGCAATTCGCCGGTCGCTGCGCGAAGAGGACCGGCGCAGGTTCATCCGCCTCGGTCGCGAGCTGGCCCGCGTTGCCTTCGAGAACGTCGGCAAAAAGGCGACGGACAAGGCGCTGAGCACGGCGGCCAAGACGATGGTCTACGAGGATATCGACGATCTTCTGATGCATCTGGGCCGCGCCGATGTGTCGGCCCGCGAGGTCGTGCGCGCGATCTATCCCGAACTGGCCGTCCAGAACAGCGATGAGCTGGACGCCGAACGTGCCGTCGTCGGTCTGGAGCCGGATCAGACGCATATCCGCGGCCAGTGCTGCCAGCCTGTGCCGGGCGAACGGATCGTCGGCATCGCATTCCGGGGGCAGGGGGTCGTGGTTCATGCGATCGACTGCGCCGCACTGGCCGATTACGAAGACCAGCTTGACCGTTGGATCGACCTGCACTGGCAGGACGGCAACCATCCGGCGGTCAACACGGTGACCTTCGACATCACGATCACCAACGACGCCGGCGTGCTGGGGCGCATTTGCACGTTGATCGGAGAACAGGACGCCAATATCTCGGATCTGCGGTTCATCGATCGCAAGCCGGATTACTTTCGTCTTCTGATCGATGTCGATCTACGAGGGCTGGAACACATGCACCGGGTCAAGACCGCGTTGGAAGCCGAGTTGAACGTGTCGTCGATCGGGCGGCATCGGGACCCCCGGCTGGCGGGCAAGACCTATCACGAGGCTGGCTGACCCCGGAGAAAGGACTCTTAACGTGGTATTCAAGCGCAGGGACAGACGGCCAGCCTGGCAGGCCATTCTGAATTTCCTGTGGCCGCGCGGCGGTTGGAAGCGGGCGTTCGAATACGTGAAACATCGTGTGCGTCGGTTGCCCGATACGCCCGAAAAGATCTCGCGCGGGGTTTGGGCCGGGGTGTTCACTGCCTTTACGCCTTTCTACGGATTCCACTTCATCGTCGCGGCGGTGCTGGCCAAGGTGATGCGCGGCAATATTCTGGCAGCCTTGATGAGCACCTTTTTCGGCAACCCTTTGACCTATGTCCCCATCGGTGTCGTGGCGCTGACGACGGGTCACTGGCTTTTGGGGACGCGCCCGTACAGCCTTGGCCCCGGCGGTCTGGGCCGGTCGTTCGCGGATGCGGGCAATGATCTTTGGCGAAATTTTGCAGCGATGTTCACCCCGAACGGGTTGGATTGGAGCGGATTGACCGCTTTCTACCAAGAGGTCTTCTATCCCTACCTTGTGGGTGGTGTGATCCCGGGCGTGGTATCTGCAACGGTATGCTACTACCTGTCCCTCCACTTGATCACGGCCTACCAGAACCGTCGCCGCAAGGTGTTGCGCGACAAGCTGAAACGTCTCACCAAAGAGGACTAGCGTCGCGCCACCCGCACGCTAGGTTGACGCGAAAGGAGATTCACATGCCAGCCAACGACCTGCGCCTTGGCGTCAACATCGACCACGTCGCGACGGTGCGCAATGCCCGCGGTGGGGACAATCCCGACCCCGTCCGCGCTGCCTTGATGGCGCAAGAGGCCGGTGCCGACGGCATCACCGCGCACCTGCGCGAGGACCGACGCCACATTCGCGAT
>JAIVHI010000216.1 GCA_020201155.1 Loktanella sp.
CTGACCGCGCAGGGGGCCGTGGCGCTTGGCGGCACGACGCTGTTCCGGCTGTATCAGGTGCAGGACGCGGCAGCCGCGCAGGACCGGCTGGCGCGGGCGCATGTCTGGTCGCGGACCTTTCCCTATGCGACCGACTGGCTGCGTCTGGGGCTGCCCGCCCCCGACCGCTGGGCACAACTGGAGTCCGCCTTTTGACGCTGTTTCTGGCGATGTGTCTCGACGCGGCCCTGGGCGAACCAAAGTGGCTTTGGTCGCGGCTGAAGCATCCTGCCGTGCTCATGGGCGAGGCCGTGCAATGGCTGGACGAAACCTTGAACGACGGTGCCAACCGCAAGGCCAAGGGCGTGGCGGCTGTCGCGGGTCTTGTTCTGGGCGCTTGGATCGCAGGTCAGGTTTTGACGGCTTTCCCCGGCCGCATCATCGACGTGGTCGTTCTCGCGATCCTTCTGGCGCAGCGGTCACTGGCGGACCACGTGCAGGACGTGGCCACCGCCTTGCGCGGTTCGTTGGCAGAGGGACGTGTGGCTGTGGCGCAGATCGTCGGGCGCGATACCGACCAGATGGCCGAAGCCGAAGTGGCCCGCGCCGCCATAGAAAGTGCTGCCGAAAACCTGTCGGACGGTGTGATCGCCCCGATCTTCTGGTTCCTGATCGCGGGTCTGCCGGGGCTTTTGGTCTACAAGATCGTCAATACCGCCGACAGCACCATCGGATACCTGACCCCCTGTCATGCCCAATTCGGCTGGGCCGCCGCCAAGCTGGACGACCTTTTGAACTTCGTCCCGGCGCGGCTGACAGCGGTTCTGATCGCGGCAGCGACCCGGTCTGCCGGGCTTTTGCCGGACATCAGTGACGACGCCCCCGCACACCGCTCGCCGAACGCGGGCTGGCCTGAAGCGGCGATGGCGCATGGGCTGAACATCGCCCTGTCCGGGCCGCGTCGCTACGACGGCACAATGACCGATTTCCCCTTTGTGAACGACGCCGGCATCCGCGAGGTGGGGCCGGACCACATCACCGAGGCGGTGCGCGTTCTCTGGATCGTCTGGGTCATCGTGCTGATCCCCGCCGGTCTGGTCGCATGGGTGTTTTGACCCTTCCAAGACCCTGATAGCGTCCGCTCGAATTCCAACCGGAGACGACCACATGCGCTTTCTCGCCCTACCACTCGCCTTTCTTGCCACTCCGCTGATCGCACAGGACTGCGGCGGCCCCCTGCCCGCCTTCATCGAGGGCGTCAAAGCCCAAGCCATCGCCGAAGGCGTGCCCCCCTCCGCTGCCGACAGCTTTTTCGCCGGCGCGCAGATCGATTCAGAGGTGATCGCAGCCGACCGCCGCCAAGGCGTGTTCCAGCTGGATTTCGTGACTTTCTCGCGACGTCTCATCAGTCAGAACCGGATCGACAACGGCAACGCCATGTCGCAGCGCTATGATGATACCTTCGACCGGATTGAATCGGAATACGGCATCCCCCGAGGCGTCTTGCTGGCCTTCTGGGCGTTCGAGACGGACTACGGGCAGGTGCAGGGCGACTTCAACACCCGCGACGCGCTGCTGACGCTGGCACACGACTGCCGCAGACCCGAGCTGTTCCGCCCGCAACTGATCGCCGGCATCAAACTGCACGCGCGCGGTGATTTCGACGTGAACACCACCGAAGGCGCCTGGGCGGGCGAAATCGGTCAGTTGCAGAAGTTGCCGAAAGAAATCCTCGAACAGGGTGTAGACGGTGACGGCGACGGGCGCGTGGACCTGCGCAATTCGGCCCCCGACGCGCTGATGACCGGCGCACAGGTGCTGTCATCGCTGGGTTGGCAGGCGAACGAGCCGTGGTTGCAGGAAATCGACGTGCCGTCCGATTTCAACTGGTCGCTGACCGGGCTGGACACCGAACTGACTATCGCCGACTGGACAGATCTGGGCGTCACACCGCGCAGCGGCAGCCTTCCCGCGCAGGACAAGACGGCCAGCGTACTGCTGCCCGTCGGACGCGAAGGCCCGGCGTTCCTCGCCTATCCGAACTTCAGCGTCTATTTCGAATGGAACCAAAGCTTCGTCTACGTCGCGACCGCCGCCTATTTCGCCACCCGGCTCGAGGGTGCATCTGTCTTCGATGCGGGCACCTTCTCGGAAGGTCTGAGCGGCGAAGAGGTGACGCGCCTGCAGGAAAAACTGCAAGCCCGCGGCTATGACGTGGGCGGTTCCGACGGCATCATCGGCGCGATGACCCGCGATGCGGTCCAGAAAGAACAAGAGCGTCTGGGCTTTCCCGCCGACGCATGGCCCACCCGCGAACTTCTGAACGCGCTTTGACAGGACCGGGCGGCGGGAAAATCCCTTGTCGCCCGCGTCACGCCACCATCTGTTCCGCCTTCTTGAGGTCCACGGACACAAGCTGGCTGACCCCCTGCTCGCCCATCGTCACGCCGAACAGCCGGTCCATCCGGCTCATCGTCACCGCGTGATGGGTGATGATCAGAAAACGCGTGTCCGTGCGCCGCGCCATCTCGTCCAGCAGGTCGCAAAAGCGCGTGACATTGGCGTCGTCCAAGGGCGCATCCACCTCGTCCAGCACGCAGATCGGCGCGGGGTTGGCAAGGAAGACGGCAAAGATCAGCGCCAGCGCCGTCAACGTCTGCTCCCCACCCGACAGAAGCGACAGGGTCGACAGCTTCTTGCCCGGCGGCTGGCACATGATTTCGAGCCCCGCCTCAAGCGGATCGTCTGATTCGGCGGTCAGAAGCCGTTCGCGGCCTTCCTTGTTCAGGCTGGCGATACCGGTCCGCAAGGCGGCGATGGCGGATTCCAGATCGGCCTTTTCGGTGACCAGCTGGTCGTGCTCTTCCTGCACCTCCTTGCTGTCTTCTTCGGCGCGCAGGTTCACGGCACCCAGCGCGTCGCGCTGCCGCTTGAAGCTGTTGACCTGCGCCTCGATCTGTTCGGCGGGCGGCATGTCGTCGGTATTGGTGTCCAGCGTATCGAGAAGCTGCTGCGGCGTGACCTCCTGCGCCTCCATGATCCGTTCTGACGCATAGGCGACGGTTTCCATGGCCGCATCGGATCGCGCCTCGGCACGGGCACGGGCTTCGCGGGCTTCGGATGCCGCGCGTTCCGTGTCACGCTCGGCCGTCGTCGCGTCGCGCAGGGCGGTCTCGCCCTCGGCCAGTACGTCGGATGCGGCCTTGCGCCGGCCTTCGGCCACCAGGATCGACTCTGCCAAGTCCGCCCGCTTGGCCGCGATTTCCTGCGGGGCCACGGTTGCCGCGGCCAGTTCGTCTTCCGACGTCGCCTTGCGATCCGACAGCTCCGCCGTCCGTTTGGTCGCCGTCTCAAGCCGGTGCTTCCAGCCGCTGACCTCTTTGGTGATTTCCTGGCTCCGCTTCAGACGCGCCTCGCCCTCGCGGCGCACTTCATCAAATGCGGTGCGCTTTGCCATCATCGTCATCCGCGCGGCCTCGACCGTCATCTTGACGTCCTCGACGGCGGCGCGGGCATCGGCCAGATCGCCCAATTCGCGCGCCGCGGCCTCGGCCTCGGACAGCGTCCTGCGGGCCACCGCAGCCTCCTCCGCGTGCCGCTTGACGGCCAGCGACAGGCTTTCGGCCTTCCCGCGCGAGATGTTCTGGTCCGCCTCTGCCCGTGACGCAGCCCGGTTCGCCTCGGCCACCAGCCGGTCTGCATCGCGCCGCGCCTGACGCGCCTTCTGGTCTGCCGTGGTCAGCTCGGCCAGATGGGCCGTCAGGGCCTCATGGCTTGCCTTGGCCGCATCTGCGCGCGTAGTGGCAAACTGCAAATCAGCGCGCAGGGCCGCGATCTTGTTGAGCTGCTCCAAGCGCAGTGCTGCCGCAGACGGCGCATCCTCAGCCCCCGACCGGAAACCGTCCCAGCGCCAAAGATCACCATCGCGGCTGACCAGCCTCTGACCCGGCAAAAGTTGGACCTGCAGCCGCGCGCCCTCTGCGGGATCCACAAGACCGACCTGCCCCATCCGGCGCAGCAGCATGTCTGGCACCGCGACGTGATCGGACAGCGCGGCGACCCCCTTGGGCAGCGGTTGCGTGGCATCATAGGCAGGCAACGTCGCCCAACCCGTTTGCGCATCGCCGGTGATGGCCGGCGCCTTGAGATCGTCAGCCAAGGCCGCGCCCAAGGCTTTCTCGAACCCGCTGTCGACCCGCAAAAGGTCCAGCACTTGCCCGCCTTCCGCCGTGTCGCGTTCAACCAGCCGTGCCAGCGCGGCAACTTCTGCGCGCAGGGCATTGGCCTCGCCTTCCGCCTCGGAACGGGCCGCGCGGGCCTCACTCTCGCGCGATTGGCATTCCGCTCGGGCGGCTTCGGTTTCCAGCAGCGTCTCGTCCGCCTTGGCCGCCGTCGCGACGGCCTGTGCTTCGGCCTTTTCCGCCGCAGCATGGTCTGCTTCGGCCTGCGCCACAGCGGCCTGCGCCGCGCCCAATGCCGTCTTCGCGCGATCCGCTTCGGTCTCTGATTTTCGCAGCGTCGTGCGGCTATCATCCAGAAGACGTTGTGCAGACTGATGCCGCGCCGCCAGCCGCGCCACATCCTCGGTCATCTCGGACAGGTCCGCCTCGCGCTGCTGCAGCTTGGTCGCGGCCTCCGCTGCGGCCTGCTTTGCGGCCTCCATCCGGTCGTCGTGGCCTTGCCCGGCCTTGGCGATCTCGGCAGCCTCCCATTCGAGCCGGGCGATCGTCTCGCCTGCATCCGCGTTCAGCGCCGTCTCGCGTTCGATATCACGGCCCAGCTGGTCGATCCGCGCCGTCAGGGTCTGGATCGTCGCCTTGGCGCGGTCTTCCTGATCCTCGAGCGCATCGCGCTCCACGAGCAATCTCTGCAGGATCGATGCGGCGATCGCTTCTTCCTCGCGCAGCGGCGGCAGGGCCGCCTCGGCTTCTCCGCGTTTGCGGGTTGCCTCGCGTGCGGTGCTTTCGGCCTGCGCGGCCTTGGTGGTAAGCTCTCTCAGCTGGGCGGCCGCCGCAGCCAGCGCCTCATCCGCCTCTTTCCACCGCCGGTAAAGCAGCAAGCCTTCGGCCTTGCGCAGCGCCTCGCCGATCTCGCGGTAGCGCGCGGCCTGTTTCGCCTGTCGCGCCAGTTGGCCCAGCTGCGACGCCAGCTGGCCGACCACGTCGTCCACCCGTGCAAGGTTGGTTTCGGCCCCCTTCAGCTTCAGCTCCGCCTCGTGTCGCCGCTGGTAAAGCCCGGAGATACCCGCCGCCTCTTCGAGAATGCGTCGCCGTGCCTTCGGCTTGGCGTTGATCAGCTCCGAGATCTGACCTTGCCGAACCAGCGCCGGTGAATGCGCCCCTGTCGAGGCATCGGCAAAGAGCATCTGCACGTCCCGCGCCCGCACGTCCTTGGTGCCCACCCTGTAGGCGCTGCCCGCATCCCGCGTGATCCGCCGGGTGATTTCCAGAAGGTCGCTGTCGTTGAACCCTGCGGGCGCAAGCCGCTCACTGTTGTCGATGGCCAGCGAGACCTCTGCAAAGTTGCGTGCGGGCCGCGTGGACGCACCGGCAAAAATAACGTCCTCCATCCCGCCGCCGCGCATCGCGGTGGGGCGGTTTTCACCCATCACCCAGCGCAGGGCCTCAAGCAGATTGGACTTGCCGCAACCGTTGGGACCGACGACGCCGGTCAGCCCGTCCGCGATCACCAGATCGGTCGGGTCGACGAAGCTCTTGAAGCCGTTGAGGCGAAGACGGGAAAAGCGCAAGGGCCCTCCGATGGGTTGATTCTGCTCTGGTGACCCAGACTGGCGGGGGCGCCCCCACCAAGTCAACGCATCAACACTCCATCTGGCATAAACCGGCAGTTTATCCACAAGATATCGCGAAATCTGCGCATCATCTTGCCCCAAATATCCCCGCCGGAGGCTCCAACGGCGCCTCAAGCGTCGCAATCGGTATTGACGCACCCCGCCCACAGGGCGCACAACGGCTTCGCAAGGTTCCCCGATCACGGCGCAAAGCGTCTCAGGGGATCAAACTGGGAATGCGGTCGGGCCGATCCATGCAGGAGGTCCCAAGCCGCAGCCGCCCCCGCGACTGTAAGCGGCGAGCACCCGGCCAATCGCGCCACTGGGAAACACCCGGGAAGGCAGGCCGGACGCTACGACCCGCGAGCCAGGAGACCGGCCTTGCACGGGACCGCCACGCGGCCCCGGATCGAAAAACGGACGGGGTGTTCCGTGGGGGTCGAACAGGTCGGGATACCTGCATCGTCTCTTGCGCCTCCGCTTGCAACTCAGGCCCAAGGGGACCGCTATGAAGAAACTTCTCGCCGCAACACTGGCACTCACCGCCACACCCGCACTTGCCCACCACCCGCTGGGCGGCATGCCGATGGACACCTTCGCTCAGGGCTTGATGTCCGGCGTCGGTCACCCGGTTCTCGGGTTCGACCACCTGTTCTTCGTCGCCGCGATGGGGATCGCCGCCGCCTTCACGCCCGCCCGCCTGATCGCGCCCGCAGCCTACATTGCCGCCATGATCGCAGGCTGCGCCCTGATGGTCGCCGGGATCGCCATGCCGGTCGCTGAAACCATGATCGTGCTGTCGCTGATCGTGGTCGGAGGGCTGGTGCTTTCGGGCCGCGCGGCACCCGCGCCCATCGCCATCGCGCTCTTCGCCGTCTTCGGCCTCTTCCACGGCTCTGCCTTCGGTGGATCCATCGCCGGTCAGGAAGGCGGCATGGCGACGGCTGTCGTCGCCGGTTACTTCATCGGCCTTGCCGCCGTGCAATACGCCATCGCGCTTGCCGCAGGCTGGGCCGTGCGCAAGCTGGGTGCCACCGATGCCGCAGCGATCAACGCCCGCCTTGCCGGTGCGATGGTGGCCGGTGTCGGCGTCTTCCTTGCGCTCGAAATCGTCGAAGGCCCGCTGGTCGCATTCCTCGCAGCCTGAACCACACTTCATCGCGGGAGACCCGTCACCGGGTCTCCCGTTTTCATTCCGACTGCCTGAAAGCCGCATCATGCCTGCAAAGATACCCGCCACCGTCGTCACCGGCTTTCTGGGGGCCGGAAAGACGACCCTGATCCGCCACATGCTGCAGAACGCCGGTGGACGAAGGATCGCCCTGATCATCAACGAATTCGGCGATCTCGGCGTCGATGGCGACATCCTCAAGGGCTGCGGGGACGAAACCTGCCGCGAAGAGGACGTGGTCGAACTGTCGAACGGCTGCATCTGCTGCACCGTGGCCGACGACTTCATCCCGACCATGGAAAAGCTGCTGGAACGGGCCGACAAGCCCGACCATATCGTGATCGAGACCTCGGGCCTCGCCTTGCCGCAGCCCCTCGTCCGTGCTTTCAACTGGCCCGGCATCAGCACGAAGGTGACGGTGGACGGTGTCGTGACCGTGGTCGACGGCAAGGCCGTGGCCGAAGGCCGCTTTGCCCATGATCTGGCCGCGGTGGATGCACAGCGCGCACAGGACGACAATCTTGACCACGACACACCGCTGTCCGAACTTTTCGAGGATCAGATCGCCTGCGCGGACATGATCGTGGTGAACAAGACCGACCTGATGGACGCATCCGAGGCCGAGGCACTGGCCGCCAGACTGAAAGCCGAGGCGCGCAGCGGCGTGCAGGTCATCAAGGCCAGCATGGGCGCGCTTCCGGTGGACGTGTTGCTTGGCCAAGGCGTCGGTGCGGAATCCGATCTGGAGTCCCGCCACGAAGTGCATCATCACCATCACGACGATGACGCGGACCACGATCACGCACACGAGCATGGCCACGACGAATTCGACAGTTTCGTCGTCACGCTCGGTGAGATCGACGACGCCCCCGCTTTCAAGGCGAAGGTCACCGAGGTCATCCGCGCCCACGACATCCTGCGCCTCAAGGGCTTCGTCGCGGTCACCGACAAGCCCATGCGCATGACCCTGCAGGCCGTCGGACCCCGGGTGGACTCCTACTTTGACCAGCCCTTTCCCGGCGCTCGCGAAACACGGCTCGTGGTGATCGGAGAGGCCGGGCTCGACCAAGAGGCCATCAGGTCCGCCCTGAGCACATGATCGTCGTCGAGCCCTCGGACCCGCGCAGGCCGCAAGCCGCAGAGCTTCTCAGGCGAAGCCATGCGCTGATGGAAAAGCTCTTTCCGCCAGAGGATAATTTTTTTCTCGATATCGAAGGGCTTGCCGCCCCGGATATTCGGTTCTTCGCCGCCCGAGAGGGCGAGACGCTGGTGGGCACGGCTGCACTTGCGATCAAGAACGGTTTTGGCGAAGTGAAGTCGATGTTCGTGACCGACGAAGCCCGCGGCAAGGGTGTCGGTGCCGCGCTGATGCGCCAGATCGAGGATCAGGCCCGCGCCGAAGGGTTGAGCGTTCTCAAGCTTGAAACGGGCGATACGCTCATCGCGGCCCAAAAGCTCTACAGCCGCCACGGATTCGTCTTTTGCGACCCCTTTCCACCTTACCAAGATGCGAAAACCTCGCGATTCATGGAAAAGACTCTGTGACCCTAGTCCTTGTCCAGATCCTCTTTCCCGCGAATGTTCTTCGTGCCGTGTTCGTCGATCGCGAGCTTGTTTTCCCCTTCGTTCGGGCGATCAAGCTCTTTGCGCTGTATCTTTGCGGGCTTTTTCTTCTTGTCGTCGGACATGCGGGTCCCTCCGTTGGTTACCGGAAAAACGCAGCCCTGTGCCGTGAGGTTCCGGCCTGATGCACCTGTTGGCCGCGACACCTGGTAGCATCGATGATGGGCAAGAGCCGGTCGATCTGGGCCAGACGCCCGGCGACGTGGTGTTCATCTCGGCCGCCGACACGGAACTCGCCGCCCTGTCCGAGGCCCGCGCGCAGATGGATGCGCCGCCGGTGTTGCGGCTGGCAAGCCTGATGCACCTGACCCACCCGATGTCGGTCGATCTCCATCTCGATCACTGCGCCACGAAATCGCGGCTGGTCATCGCCCGTGTCCTGGGTGGCGCGGGTTACTGGAAATACGGGCTGACACAATACGCGGCGCGCCTGCGCGAAGCGGGGGTGCCCTTTGCCGCGCTGCCGGGCGACGACAAGCCCGACCCGGAATTGCGCGGCCTCTCGACGGTGACCGATTCCGACTACGATGCGCTCTGGTCCTATCTCACCGAAGGCGGTCCCGAGAATGCCACCAACGCGCTGTCTTTCGCCCGTGCGATGATCGGCGATAGCGACAGGCCATCGCCCGCCAAACCGCTGCTCCGGGCGGGGATCTATTGGCCCGGTGCCGGCATCGCCGATCTTGCCACGGCACAGGCCGCATGGACCGATGGTGCCGCGATCGTTCCCATCGTCTTTTACCGCGCACTGGTGCAGGGCGGCGGCCTGCAGCCTATCAACCGGCTGGTGCGGTCGCTGGCACGGGCGGGGCTGAACCCGCTGCCGGTCTTCGTTGCCTCGCTCAAGGACGACCTGTCCCGCGCCACGATCGAATCGCTCTTCACCGCAGCCCCACCCAGCGTGATTCTGAACGCCACAGCCTTTGCCGTCGGCAATCCGCACGACGGTGTCTCTGACGCGAACCCGCTCTCGGCCCCTTCTGCCAATCAGGCCCCGGTCTTCCAGATCGTTCTGTCAGGCGCCTCCGAGGGCAGCTGGCAGGACAGCCCGCAGGGCCTTTCGGCCCGCGATATCGCCATGAACGTGGCCCTGCCCGAAGTCGACGGGCGCATCCTTTCCCGCGCGATCAGCTTCAAGGGCGAGGCCTACTTCGACGAGGCGACAGAATGCCCGATCGCGGCCTATCAAGCCCGGGGCGACCGGATCGACTTTGTCACGCAACTGGCGGCGAACTGGGCGCGGTTGCGCGCCAAGCAGCCAGAAAACCGCAAGATCGCCATCGTGCTGGCAAACTATCCCAACAAGGACGGACGGCTCGCGAACGGCGTCGGCCTGGACACGCCCGCTGGCACCGTCCACGTGATGAACCTGTTGCAAAAAGCAGGCTACGATACCGTGCCACCCCCTGACGCACAGGCGTTGATGGACCAGCTCATGGCCGGCCCCACGAACTGGCTGACCGACCGCGCCGACCGCGCCGGCGGCGAAACCCTGCCTCTGGCCACCTACGAGAACTGGTTCACCCATATCCCGTGGACCGCGAAAGAGCAGATCGCCGACCGCTGGGGCGAAGCCGGTGCAGACCCCTTCATCTCGGCCAAAAAACTCCCCCCGGAGGGTCCGGCGGATGCGGCAGGCTTTGCCCTTTCGATCCATCGCTATGGCAACGTCGTGATCGGCCTGCAACCGGCGCGCGGCTACAACGTGGACCCGACCGAGACCTACCACGCCCCCGATCTGGTGCCGCCGCACAACTACCTCGCCTTCTATGTCTGGCTGCGCGACCACTGGGGTGCTGACGCCATCATCCACATGGGCAAGCACGGAAACCTCGAATGGCTGCCGGGCAAGGCGGTGGCGCTGGCGCAGGAGGACTGGCCGGAAATCGCGCTGGGTCCGATGCCGCACCTCTACCCGTTTATCGTCAACGACCCCGGCGAAGGCACGCAGGCCAAGCGCCGGGCGCAGGCGGTGATCCTGGATCATCTGACACCGCCCCTGACCCGGGCCGAGACCTACGGGCCCCTGCGCGATCTCGAAGCGCTGGTCGACGAATACTACGAGGCCGCTGGCGTCGACCCGCGCCGCATCGCGGTCCTGCGCAAAGAGATCCTGTCGCTGTCCGAGGTGACGGGGCTGTCCAAGGACGCAGGCTTTTCGGGCGACGCGGACACCGATCTGGGCAGGCTCGATGCCTACCTTTGCGAACTGAAGGAAGCGCAGATCAGGGACGGCTTGCACGTCTACGGCCAGTCGCCCGTCGATACCCTCGAACGCAACCTTGCCATTGCCCTGCTGCGGATTCCGCGCGGTGACGGAAAGGGCGCCGATGCGTCGCTTCTGCGGGCGCTGGCACTGGACTGCGGACTAGCGGTGGATCCGCTGGATTGCGACATGTCGGCTGCCTAGGACACGCTTCCGACAGGGCGCAATTTCTATTCCGTCGACAGCCGCGCCGTGCCGACACCCACGGCATGGGCGCTGGGGTGGAAGTCCGCGAACCTGTTGATCGAAAAGCACCTTCAGGACCACGGCGACTGGCCGCGCACCATGCTGGTCACCGCTTGGGGTACGGCCAACATGCGCACAGGCGGTGACGACATCGCTCAGGCGCTGGCGCTGATGGGCTGCAAGCCGCAGTGGGACGCCGCAAACCGCCGTGTGACGGGCTTCGAGGTGCTGCCGCAAGGGGTGCTTGGCCGGCCCCGCGTCGATGTCACCCTTCGGATCTCGGGTTTCTTCCGCGACGCCTTTCCACAACTCATCGCCTTGGTCGACAGTGCGGCACGCGCGGTGCAGGCCCTTGATGAACCGGCCGATCTGAACCCCGCCGCCGCGCGGGCCAAGGCAGGCGAAGACGGCGCCCGCGTTTTCGGCTCCAAGCCCGGTGCCTATGGCGCAGGGCTACAGGCGCTGATCGACGAAAGGATCTGGAACGACACGGCTGATCTGGGTGCGGCCTATCTGGAGTGGGGAAGCTATGCCTATGGCGCGGGGGCCGACGGCAAACGCGCGCGCGAGGCGTTCGAGCAGCGTCTGGGCCAGACAGAGGCGATCGTCCAGAATCAGGACAACCGCGAACACGACATTCTGGATTCAGATGATTATTACCAGTTCGAGGGCGGGGCCGCGGCGGCGATCAAGACCTTGCAAGGCGAAGCGCGGCCCATCTACCACAACGACCACTCACGCCCCGAACGCCCTGTGATCCGCACGCTGGAAGATGAAATCGGACGTGTTGTGCGCAGCCGGGTGGTGAACCCCAAATGGATCGAGGGCGTGAAGCGTCACGGCTACAAGGGCGCTTTCGAAATGGCCGCGACAGTGGACTATCTGTTCGCCTTTGCCGCCACGACCGGAGCCGTGCGCAACCACCATTTCGATCTGGTTGAAGAGGCCTATCTGGCGGACGATGAAACGCGCAGTTTCATCGCGGATCACAACGCTCCGGCCCTGCGGGAAATCGCCGAGCGCCTGCAAGAGGCGATCGACCGTGATCTCTGGACACCCAAAAGCAATTCCGCGCGGGCAAGGATCGCCGGTCTGCTGAACTAAAGCCCCGTCGCGAGAAGGGCTGTTCCGAGGTATCCGGCGAAAAGCATGATGGAGAAATATTTCATGGCGCACTCTGATTGGTTTCTGATCCGTTACGTCTGATTGAACGCCGGTTCAGCGGAAAAGTTCATCTGGAAGGATCATGGCGTCATCTTGTGGCTTTCTTGCTTCAACCCACTACAAGACTGCGCCCCGTCACGATCATCTGCGCCTTTCACACGATGGGCGAAGGCTTCACGTGGGAAACACAGGACAAGTCCCGCGACACCGAGATGGCTCAGGCCGCCTGGGAGAAGGCGAAAGAGCTGATCCGCGATCCGGCCAACCACATGGTCCTGCTGGACGAGATCAACATCGCAATCCGCTACGATTACGTCGACGTGGCCGAGGTCGTGACCTTCCTCCGGGACGAGAAACCACCCATGACCCATGTGGTGCTGACCGGACGCAATGCCCATGACGACCTGATCGAAGCCGCGGATCTGGTGACCGAGATGGAACTGGTCAAGCATCCGTTCCGCTCGGGGATCAAGGCGCAGATCGGCGTGGAGTTCTAAGGCATCAAACGCAAAACGCCCCCGGCAGTCACCGGGGGCGTTTCAATATTCTCGATAAGAGCTGGTTCAGCCCTTTTCTTCGACGATCTCGACAAGGTGCGGGATCGAATTGACCATGCCGCGCACGGAAGGGGTATCTTCCAGCTCGCGGGTGCGGTTCATCTTGTTCAGGCCCAGGCCGATCAGCGTTGCACGCTGCTTTTCGGGGCGGCGGATCGGGGAGCCGATCTGCTTGACGACGATTGTTTTTGCCATCTCTCAGGTCTCCTTATGCGTCGGCCGAGGCTTCGGCGACGGGGGCGTTGTGGGCCACGTCGCTTTGCTCGTTCACGGTGTCACGCTGGGGCAGGATGTCAGCGACTTTCTTGCCGCGACGCTGCGCCACCGAACGGGGCGAGCTTTCCTTGGTCAGACCGTTCAGCGTGGCCCGGATCATGTTGTAGGGGTTCTGCGAACCGATGGACTTGGACACGACGTCCTGCAGGCCCAGCATTTCGAAGACGGCACGCATCGGACCACCGGCGATGATACCGGTACCGGCGGGAGCCTGACGCATCACGACGCGGCCAGCACCATGGCGGCCTTCCATGTCGTGGTGCAGCGTGCGGCCTTCGCGCAGCGGCACACGGATCATGTTGCGCTTGGCGGATTCGGTGGCCTTGCGGATGGCCTCGGGGACCTCTTTCGCCTTGCCCTTGCCGAAGCCGACGCGGCCTTTCTGGTCGCCCACGACGACGAGAGCGGCGAAG
>JAIVHI010000217.1 GCA_020201155.1 Loktanella sp.
TGCGCCTCGATCGCGTCACCCTGCCAGCCGACGACCTCGGCGGTGTCGGCGCGCACGCCCGCATAGGTCTCGACCATCTTCACAAGCGTCGGGTTCCTTCGTCCACCGCCACAGACGATCAGACGGGCGGGACGAACCGGCAGGTGGTCCAGCCCCCGCCCCACGGCAGAGGCGGTAAAGGCGGTCAGCGTCGCGGCACCATCTTCGGGTGCCAGATCGGTGACCCAGTCAAAGCCGAAATCGAACCGGTCGAGCGACTTGGGGAAAGGCTGCACCAGATAAGGATGCTCCAGCGCCTTGGCCAGACGGTCCGCGTTCACCCTGCCTGACGCCGCAAGCGCCCCGTCGCGGTCCATGTCCCCGCGTCCCAGATGCTGCATGTAGTCGTTGATCGGCGCATTGGCGGGGCCGGTGTCGAAGGCCACGAGATCGCCCGCCGCATCGCGTGCGGTGACGTTGGCGACCCCCCCGAGGTTCAGCACGGCGGTGGTCTCATCCGCATCCAGCCCTGTCAGCAACGCCCCGTGGTAGACGGCGGACAAGGGCGCGCCCTGCCCGCCTGCCGCCATGTCTGCGCTGCGGAAATCATACACGACCGGCACGCCCAGATGCCGCGCCATATCCGCCCCATCGCCCAACTGTCGGGTCTGCCCCCTCTGCCCGGCCCGGGGCGCGCGGTGCAGGACGGATTGCCCGTGAAAGCCGACGGCGGCGATGTCAGCCATTGCAAGCCCCGCCTCGTCCACCAGCCGCGCGACCGCCTCCGACTGCGCCTTGGTGATCCGCGCTTCCGCCTCTTGAAAGATCGCGGGCTCCGGGCCGTCGAAGGCCCAGTCGCGGGCTTCGTCCAGACAACGGACCAAAATCGCGCGGGTTTCGGCGTCGTAAGGGTAAAGCTGGAATGGCCCGAAGGCCTCGACGGTTTCGCCGTCCGTCCGCAAAAGGGCGGTATCGATGTTGCCGTCCAGCACGGTGCCGGTCATCAGGCCGACGGTCCATTGCGGTGTCATGTGCGTTCTCCTTGGTAAAGTGCGGTGCCGACGGCGCGGCGCAACGCGGCAATGCCGCTGTCGGTGTGGCGCGACGGGTGAACACGGTTGGTCAGCAGCGTCCAGGCGTGCCCCGCGTCGAAATCGATCCAAAGCCCGGTGCCGGTGAACCCGGTATGGCCGATGGTGCGCGCCGAGCATCCCGTGCCCCCCGGCCAACCATCATGGCGAATCTCCCATCCCAGCGTGCGGGTCGGTGACACCGGATGCCCAACCGGATCGGGACCGCGCGCAAGCAACCGGTCCGCAAAGTCCAGCACGGCGGCGCAGGTGCCGAAAAGCCCCGCGTGGCCTGACCCTTGCAGGGCAAAACAGTTTTCGTCGTGCACCTCGCCCCGCAGCACCCTCCCACGCCAATGGCAGTGCTCGGTCGCGGCGGTCTTCGCAGGGTCGGGCGTGAAGGTGAAACCCGGGCCGGGGTCCAAAGCGGGCAGCGGGCAACCCGCCAGCCGTTCCAGCGCGATGCCCAGCAGGATGAAGTTGATGTCGGAATAGACCGGCACGTCCTGCCTGCGCCATTCGCGTTGCAGCACGAAGGCCCGCAGGGTCGCGGGGTCGCCGCCATGGGCGTAGATCGGTGCGACGGCGGGGAAATGCGTCCGGTGCGCAAGGCAATCGCGGAAGGTCACCTTCCGTTCCCAGCACGCGGCATCGTATTGGCGCAAATCGGGGATGACGCTGGTCAAAGGTGCATCGAGATCGATGCGGCCAGCCTGTGCATGAGCCAGAATACGCTCGGTCGTGAAGATCACCTTGGTCAGCGAGGCAAGGTCGAAGAGCGTGTCTTCGGTCATCGGGACATCGTCCGGCGCAATCACGGCCCGACCGGTCACGGCCACTTGCCTGTGTTTCCCCGTCATCCCCAGAACAGCGCCGGGGATGCGCCCCGACGCCACTGCCTCTTGCACCAAGGACCAGCCTGCATCGAAGGTCATGCGGGCTCTCGCGCAGTGCGGTGGTCGGGGCCATGGTCGTCCCAGATCTGGGGTTGCGGCTCCCATCCCTTGTCGCGGACCAGCAAGGGCACCTCTTCCGTCGCGAGCGAATAGTCCACACGACGCCGCGCGATCGAAGGCACGGCTGCAATCAGCTTTTGCGTATAGGGGTGACGCGGGTTCGCCAGAACGGCGCGCGCATCGCCGATCTCGACGATACGACCGCCATAAAGGACAGCGATGCGGTGCGAGATACGCTCGACCACGGCCATGTCATGGGTCACGAAGACATAGGCCAGCCCCAGATCGCGCTGCAGATCGATCAGCAGGTCCAGCACCTTCGCCTGAACCGACACATCCAGCGCCGAAACCGCTTCGTCCAGCACCACCACGTCCGGCCCCGGCATCAACGCACGGGCGATGCACAGCCTTTGACGCTGCCCGCCCGAAAAGGCGTGCGGATAGCGCGACAGGCTGGCTTCCGGCAGATCGACCTTTTGCAAGAGCATCCGCATCCGGTCGCGCACCTTCGCATCAACCTTCCCGCCTTCCGCGATCACCGGTTCGGCCAGAAGGGCGGCCACGGTCATCCGCGGATTGAGCGAGGCATTGGGGTTCTGGAACACCATCTGCACGGCCTTGGCTCCCTGCCCCTCGATCTCTCCGCCTGTGGGTCGCACCAGATCGAGGATCGCCCGCGCGGTCGTGGATTTGCCCGACCCGCTTTCACCGACGATGCCCAATGTCTCGCCCGGGGCAAGATCGAAGGTCACGCCTTCGACGGCGTGGACCGCACCGGTGGGGCGGCGCAGGAACCCGCCGCCCACCGGGAAACGCACGGTCAGGTCACGCACCGCCAGCGTGGGCTTGCGCGGGCCGGGGCGCGCATCGTTCCGGACACTCTTGCCGTCCTGAAAATGGGGGACGGCATCCAGCAGGTGGCGCGTATAGGCGTGGGTCGGCGCATCGAGAACGCGGTCGATCGGGCCGCTTTCCACCGTCTCGCCGTCCTGCATCACGACGGCGCGGTCTGCAAAACCCGCCACGAGCCCGATGTCGTGGGTGATGAAGATCAGGCCGGTCTGCAGCTCGCGCTTCAATTCGGCCAGAAGCGCGAGGATCTGCGCCTGAATGGTCACATCCAAGGCCGTCGTCGGTTCATCCGCGATCAGCAGGCGCGGCTCTCCCGCCAGGGCCATGGCGATCATGATCCTCTGCAGCATGCCGCCAGACATCTGGTGCGGCGCCTCGTCCAGCCTGCGGCGAGCGTCGGGGATACGCACACGATCAAGCGCACGCACCGCTGCATCGCGGGCGGCCTTGCGGGTCATGCCGTGCCGTTTGAGATAGATTTCCGAAATCTGCGTGCCGACTTTCAGCACCGGATTGAGCGAGGTCATCGGTTCCTGAAAGATCATCCCGATCTCGCGCCCGCGCAGGCGCTGCATCTCGGCTTCGGTGGCCGCAACAAGGTCTGTCTTGCCATCCAGCAGCATCGCGCCGCCAAGGATGCGCCCGCCCGCGTCGTCGATCAGCCGGTTGATCGCCATGGCGGTGACGGACTTGCCGGACCCGCTTTGCCCCACGATGGCGATTGTCTCGCCGGGGTCAAGGTCGAAGCTGACCCCGTGGACGACGGGCGTCTCGTGCCCCCGCGCACCGAAGCCGATCGCCAGATCCCTGACCGACAGCAGCGTCATGGCGTTCTCTCCTGCGACTTGGGATCGAAGATGTCGCGCAAGGCATCCCCCAGCAGGTTGAAGCCCAGCACGGCCAGCATGATGACGATGGCCGGAAAGATCAGCATCCAGGGCGCCGTTTCCATCAGGTTGCGACTGTCCGACAGCATCAGCCCCAGCGACGGATGAGGTGGCTGTGTCCCCAGCCCCAGAAAACTCAGCGCCGCTTCGGTCAGCAGTGCCCAGGCCAGTGCAAGCGTGATCTGCACCGTCAGCGGCGCGATCAGGTTCATCAACAGGTGCCGCGTCAGGATATAGCGCCGCGAGCTGCCGAAGGTGCGCGCGGCATCGACGAAGCTGCGTGTCTTGAGCGACAGCGCGGGGCCGCGCACGACCCGTGTGAAGATGGGGGTGTAGACGATCCCGATGGCAATGACCGAGGTCACCAGCCCCGGCCCCATGACCGCCACGATCAAAAGCGCCAGCAGGATGGCGGGAAAGGACAGCAGCACGTCCATCGACCGCATCGCCACACCGTCCCAAAGGCCGCCGAACCACGCCGCCGTCAGACCCAGAACGGTTCCCACGATGGTCGCGAGCCCGACCGACAGCAGCCCCACGGCAAAAGACTGCCCGACACCGACCATCAACCGGCTGAAAATGTCCCGCCCGAAAAGGTCAGTGCCCATCAGGTAGGTGCCGTTTGGCGGGGAAAGCCGCGCCAGCCTGTCCTGTGCCAGCGGATCGTGCGGGGTCAGGCCCAGAAGACCAAGGACCGCAGCAAGCGAGAACACTCCGATGACGATCAGGCCCAGACGGCCCGCCTGATGGCGCAGCAGGGCACGGAACACCTGCATCACTTGGCTCCGTAGCGGATGCGAGGGTCAAGAGCCGCATAGGCCAGATCGACCAGCAGGTTCACGACGAGAAAGTTGAAGGCGATGAACAGGACCACCCCCTGCATCAGCGCGTAGTCGCGCTGAAGGATCGCGTCCAGAACGACACGGCCCAGCCCCGGAAGCGCGAAGATCTGTTCGACGATGACCGCGCCACCCAGCAGATAGCCGAACTCCACCCCGCTCAGGGTCACGACGGGGATCAGCGCATTGGGCAGGGCGTGCCGCCAGATCACGTAGGACTGTGAATAGCCCTGCGACCGTGCCGTGCGAACGTAGTCTTCGCTCAGGACATCCAGCATCGCCGCACGCGCGATGCGCGTGACGGCTGCGGCAAAGGCGGTGCCCAGCGCGACGGCAGGCAGGATCAGCTGCGCGAGGTTTCCAATAGGGTCGTCGAAGAAGGGCACGAAGCGGCCCATCTGCGGCAGGACGCCGAAGCCCACCGACAGCACGTAGATCGCCAGAAGCGCGACCACGAAGTTCGGCGTCGACTGCCCGATCATCGCAAAGACGCGCACGATCAGGTCGGATGGCCTGTCGGCATTGATCGCGGCGTAGATTCCCACCGGCAAACCAATCGCGATGGCGATGAACATGGACAGAAAGGCCAGTTCAAGTGTCAGCGGAAACCGGTCGAGGATGATCTCCAGCACCGGTTGCCCGTAAGTGACGGACACACCCAGATCGCCCTGCAGCAGGCCCGCCAGCCACCGCCCGTATTGCACGAACCAGTTCTGATCCATCCCGAAGTAGGCAGTCAGCGTCTCGCGTTGGGCGGGTGTCAGCATCCCGCCCTCGGTGCCCAGCATCGCGGTAATCGCGTCACCGGGCACCAGACGGATGGCGACGAAGACGAAGACCGAGACGCCCAGCATGACCAGCGGAAAAAGCGCGATCCTGTTCAGAACGTATCCCATGCCTTCGCCCTGCGTCGCTTGGCTTATTCAGCCAGCGTCACGTCGACCAACCCGAAAAGGGAACCGGTCGGCGTCGGCTCGAACCCTTCTACGGCCTCGGTCTGGGCCGTGTAGGTGTAGCCGGTGAACAGCCAGACCCAAGGCGACATTTCCGCGATGTGACGCTCGAACTCGGCAAAGGTTTCCTTGCGGGCGTCTTCGTCGGTTTCGACCCGGCCCTGTTCCATCAGCCTGTCCAGCGTGTCGTCGATATAGTTCGACACCCCTTGCAGGTTGCCCGCTTCGGTCCAGTAGCGGTTGTACATGGTATAGGGATCGACCCGCCCACCATTCAGCGCCACGGCCATGTCGAAATCACCCGCCAGCCAGCGGTCGATGTAGACGTTCATCTCCTGCGTTTCGATTTCGAGATCGATGCCGACCTCGGCCAGTTGCGACTGGATCAACTGCGCTTCTGCGATGGCGGTGGGCGGCTCGCCGTTGGCGGCAAGGATGCTGGCCTCGAACCCGTCGGCAAAGCCTGCCTCGGCCAGAAGTTCGCGGGCGCGGTCCTGATCCTGTTCGTAGCAGAACAGGCTTGCAGGGTCGTTGCGGTAGGCAGGCGAGGTCAGCGGGCCGGTCACCTCGCCCTCGCCCAGAAGGGCGCCGTCAAGGATATCCTGACGGTCGATCGCGCAGGAAATGGCCTGCCTGACAGCCAGCTGGTCCATCGGCGCACGCGACGCATTGAGCTGCAGCACGTGATAGCTCAGCGTGGGTGCCGTCAGCAAATCCAGCCCCGGCGCGCCGGTCACAAGCGTCGCCACCAGTGGGTCGGTCATCAGCGCGAAATCCGCCTGCCCGGCGCGCAGGGACGCAAGGATCGCCGTCTCGTCGGGCAGAACGCTGACCGAGATCTCGTCGTAGGCGATATCGCCGCCGTGCCAGTCTGCAAAGGCAGCCAGCCGCGCGTTGGCGTTGGGTGTGCGTTCGGCAAGCGTAAAGGGGCCAGAGCCCATGACTTCGGTGCCGACCGTGCCCGCCTCGATCGCCGCGGCAGAGACCACGGCTGCGTTGATCGACGCCATTCCGTTCAGGATCGGCACGTTTGGACCATCCAGCATAAAGACCACGGTCCGGTCGTCGGGCGTTTCGATCCCTGTGATGGACGTGTAATTGGCGCGGGCCGCGGCGGCGGTTTCCTCGTCGAGGATGCGCTCGAACGACGCCTTTACATCGGCAGCGGTGACGGGCGTGCCATCGTGGAACACCGCATCCGCGTCCAGCGTGAAGGTCAATGTGGTCGCGTCGTCCGAAAACTCCCAGCTTTCGGCAACCGCAGGCTGCAGCTCGAGATTCGGACCCAGCCGCACCAATGGCTCATAGAGCAGTTCCAGCAGGCGGATCGACGCAAAGGCGGTCTGCGTATGCGGATCAAGGCCGGTCGCGTCCTGCGACCACGCCACGTCAAGCGTCTGGGCACCGGCGGGTGCGGCGATGGCAAGCCCCAGTGCGATGGCCGAGACCGCGGTTGCTTTGGTGAATGTCGTCATCTTTTCTCTCTCCCGTTTATGTCTGCGCAGCCACTTCATCGGGCCGCTTTTTGTCAGGTTTTCGCGGCCTTCAATGCGTCACGCAGAAACCCGTCTTCGGCGTCGAGCACCGCTTCGGCGGTCGCGGCATCGAGCCCCGTCAGCGTCATGAGGATCGCAAGCTTCACCCGGTTTCCGCTGTCCTCCAGCATCCGGGCGGCGGTCGCGGCATCACAGCCGGTCGCGTCCCGAACGATCCCGCGCGCCCTGTCCGCCAGCTTTCGGTTCGACACGGAAAGGTCCACCATGAGGTTGCCATAGGTCTTGCCCCTGCGGACCATGCTGGCCGTCGTCAGCATGTTCAACACCATCTTCTGCGCGGTGCCGGATTTCAGGCGGGTCGAGCCTGTCAGCGCCTCGGGACCGACGATCGGTGAGATGACGATATCCGCAAGCGCGGCGATCGGTGATCCGGGGTTGCAGGACAGCGCCACCGCCCCCGCCCCGATGGCGCGCGCATGATGAAGCGCGCCGACGACATAGGGTGTCGTCCCGCTGACGGCGATGCCCACGACCACGTCCCTTGCTGTCAGATCAATGGCGTCAAGGTCGGCAGCGCCTTGGTCCGCATCGTCCTCGGCATCTTCGACCGGGTGCCTTAACGCGTGATCCCCGCCCGCAATGACCCCGACGACCATGCCCGGCGGGACCGAAAAGGTCGGGGGGCATTCCGAGGCATCCAGCACACCCAGCCTGCCACTCGTCCCGGCGCCGATATAGATCAGGCGTCCACCGGCCTCGAACGCCGCGACAATGCGCTCGACGGCCATCGCGATCGGGTCAAGCTCTGCCGCGACGGCGTCGGCCACCAGCGCGTCTTCCGCATTCATGCGTCCGACGATGTCGCGCGCGGACAAAAGATCGAGGTCTTCGGTGCGCGCGTTGCGCCCTTCCGAAACCAGCGATCGCATATTTGGTCTCTCGACAGCCGTCGACATGTCATCCCCCGATGGCAATTCTTCCGGTTGACGCTGAATGATTTATTCAAGACTGTCAAACAAAAGCATGGTAGATTATTCAATCACGCCAGTCCAAGAGGTCAGCCCTTGTCCATTCTCACCCTCATCGCCGCGCAGATGAATACGCTCACGCACGGCGAGCGTGCGATTGCGAGCGTGATCCTCGACCGCCCCGAGGACGTGACCCGCATGTCATCGACCGATCTGGCCAGCGCGGCAGGACGCAGCCAGTCGGGTGTGATCAAGCTCTGCCAGAAACTCGGCTTCAACGGCTATCAGGACCTGCGGCTCGATATCGCGCGGGCCACCGCCCCGGATATCCGCAGCGATGGTCATGCCGCAGGTGTCCACGGCACCATCGAAGCCGGCGACGATCTGACCCTGACCATGCAAAAGCTTCTGGCCAGCAAGATCCACGCCATGCGCGAAACCCT
>JAIVHI010000218.1 GCA_020201155.1 Loktanella sp.
GCGCCGGTGACGAGGACGGTGCTGTCATTGAGAGATTTGGTCATTGAAAAACTCCAGTTCAGGTAAGTCGGGAAACGTCGGTCGCCACCGGGTCGGGCCAGCCTGCCTGACGGGATGCACTGTCCCAGAACATCCATTCCAACAGTGTGCTGCGGCGGTAGACACGCTCCATCGCGGCATGTTCATCAGGACTGGCCTGCGCGGCCAGACGATCCGCAAGTGCGCAGGCGGTGGTGACAGCAGTGTCGAAATCTTCCCCCGCGTAGGTGTCGATCCAGGCCTGATAGGGATTGTCTGCGCTGACACGCCCCGCGATGTCGCGCCCGACATCGCGGTAAACCCAGTAACACGGCAACAGCGCGGCCATTGCCACGGCTACGCTGCCCGTGGCGGCGGTGGCATTCAGAAAGCTGACATAGTGATCGCAGACAGGCGTACGCGGCGTAGTGGCGAATTCTGCCGCCGAAACGCCGAACAGGCCCAGATAATGGTCATGCATCTGTCGTTCCACGGCGATGGCACCCGCCGCCGATTGTGCCAGCTGGCGCACGGCATCGGCATCCGGCGCACGGGCGCTGGTCTGGGCCAGAGCGCGCGCGAAGCCTTCGAGGTAATGGGCATCCTGGATCATGTAGTGGCGAAACACGTCCCGAGGCAGGGACCCGTCGGCCAGGTCGCGGTTGAAGGGCATCGCGCGGATGGTGGCGCAAAGCTCGGCGGTTTGGTCGAATACCGTTTGCGTAAAGCTCATGTTCGTCCTTTCAGAGCATGGAAATGATGGGTCGGCCCGTGGCCCCGGCCTACGTCCAAGCTGTCGGCCGTTCCGATGGCATCCGCGACATGCCCTTTGGCCTGTGCCGCCGCCTCGTCCAACGGCATCCCGTGACCAAGAAAGGTGGCCAGTGCAGAGGACAGGGTGCAGCCTGTGCCATGAGTCTTGCGGGTAACGTGGCGTGGCCCCGGCAGCCATGTCAGGCCAGAGGCAGTGGCCAGCAGATCAGGGCTTTGATCTCCCGCCAGATGCCCGCCCTTCAGCAGCACGGCAGCGGGACCAAGCGCCATCAGGTCGCGGGCTTGTGCCTCCATCGCGTCACGGCTGAACGCCTCGGGCTGACTCAGTAGATCAGCGGCCTCTGGCAGATTGGGGGTGATGACCGCGGCGCGCGGCAGAAATCTGCGCAGGGCCTCTACCGCCTCCGCCTGCAATAAACGATCGCCCCCCTTGGCCACCATGACGGGGTCGAGCACGATGGGTGCATCCAAACCGTCCAGCGCTTCCGCGACCGCTTCGATGATCCCGGCGGTGCCCAGCATCCCGATCTTCACCGCATCGATGCGGATGTCGTCACACAGCGCCCTGATCTGGTTGGCCACGAAGGCCGGTTCCACCATCTGCACACCCTGCACCCCGCAGGTGTTTTGCGCCGTCAAGGCGGTGATCGCCGCCATGGCATAGCCGCCATTGGCTGAAATCGCCTTGATATCGGCCTGAATGCCCGCGCCGCCCGACGGGTCGGACCCGGCTATCGACAGGATGTTGGGAATCATGCGTGCCCCCATTCCGCGCAGAGCGCGCGCGTCGCCGCTTCCGGGTCCGTCGCCCGTGTGATGGCGGAAACGACCGCCATTCCGACCGCACCGGCAGCCTTGATCGCGCGCGCGTCCCCGGGCCCGACACCACCAATTGCAAAGGCCGGCACCTGTGCCCGTGCCGCAATCGCCGCCAGACCGTCCATGCCGACGGGGGCCGCGTGGTCGGGCTTTGTCGCGGTTGCCCGGACCGGCCCAATGCCGATGTAATCCACGCAATCGGGCACGCGTGCGCCCTGCGCAAGCGTCTCGACCGACAGGCCCAGCAGCTTGCCCGCCCCCAGCCGCGCGCGTGCCTGTGCCGGATCGCCGTCGCCTTGCCCAATGTGCAAACCATCGGCATCCACCACGCATGCCACGTTCAGCCGGTCATTGATGATAAGCTTGACGCCCAACGGGCGCAGCACGGCCAGCAGGCTGCGCGCCAGATCAACGAGGTCCCGATCCGGCGCGTGCTTGTCGCGCAGCTGCACGGCCCAGGCCCCACCGCGCGCGGCAGCCAGAGCCTGTGCCATCACAGGCAGCGGCGCACCCGGGTCGGTGATGGCATAGATCGGCCCGATCATGCCGCACTCACTTTTGCGCCTGTCGTCAGATCCTCGGGCGTCTGGGCCGCCAGTGCATCAAGGAACGCGGGCATAAAGCTTCCCGGCCCGGCGGCGGTCTGCGCCGCAACCTCGCCCGCCAGGCCATAGCTTGCCAGTGCCGCGACCGTCGCCTCCAGCACGGGCTGGCCGGTGCAAAACGCCGCGATTATGCCATTCAATGAACAGCCCATCACGGTCACGCGCGTCATCATCGGATGTCCGTTCGCCACGCGGAAGGCGCGCATGCCGTCGGTTATGTAATCCACCGGGCCGGATACCGCGACCACGCCCCCCGTCAACCGCACAAGCGTGGTTGCAGCGTTCATGGCCGCCTCGACACTGTCACCTGCGTCCACTCCGCGTGCAGACCCGGACAGCCCGGCAAGCGTCAGGATTTCTGACGCATTGCCGCGAACGACGGTTGGTTTCAGCGCCAGCAGCTTCTGTGACAGGTCCTGGCGAAACCGGGTTGCCGCAACGCCCACCGGGTCGAACACCCACGGCCGCTTGAGGTCGTTCATCACCGTCGCCGCATCTTGCATCGCCACACCCCATGCAGGGTCTGCGGTGCCGATATTGACGGTCAGGGCCTGCGCGAGGGCCGCGAACTCCGCCGCTTCCTCGCGCGCATGCACCATGGCGGGCGAGGCCCCCACCGCGAGGAGGACATTTGCCATGACATTCATGGCCACGAAATTGGTGATGTTGTGCACCAACGGCGCTGTGGCGCGCATCTGGTGCAGGTAGGCTCCGGTCTGGTCCATATCGCTCCCCTTGGCGGACGGGGAGACCCGGGGTTCACGCAGGACCAAGCTGGCCGTTGGGCGATACACCGCAGACTCCCTACGCCAGCATGATCTGGTTCAGGTTCAAAGGGTGCTTCTCAGCCCACGCATGCGCGCGGACGCCCCCGTCTTTGAAAAAGATAAAATTCATCGACGTGCCAAGGTCAAGGGGCAACGCGTTGAACGCCACATGCGGAACAGCTACATCTGTCCTATGGAGTTCCTCATCTTCCTCGGATCAGCCCGTGACAGCACGCCGCCGCGTCCGGCGCGATTGGGTCAGCGCGTCAGCAGGATGTGCCATCGGCTTTTGGCAGACCGAGCGCATGACGCGCAGATCATCGATCCGCTGGATCACGATATTGGGGGCATCTTCAAACCACACTTCGCCTATGCGGCGGATCGCGCACCGCAGGCCTTGGACGATCTGGCCAAGGCGATTTCGGCAGCGGATGGCTACGTGATGGTCAGCCCGGAATACAACCATTCCATGTCGCCTGCGCTGGCGCATCTTCTTAACCATTTGTCGCAACGCAACGCGCCATGACAGGCCCGAAGGTCTGGGCGCTTGTCACCGGCGCGGGCAGCGGGATCGGTGCGGCACTCGCGGCTGCACTGGTAACTGAAGGTGTGGGAGTCGTGCTGGTGGGTCGGCGGGCCGCACATCTTGAAACCGTCGCAAAGCCTCTGGGGCCCGCAGCGCTGGTCTTGCCCGGAGATATCACGCGCCCCGAGGACCGCGACCGGATCAAGGCAACGCTCGACACCGAACTGGACAGACGGGGCGCCGTCCTGCGCTTTGTCGTTCACAATGCCGGAATTGGCGACCCGTCCCAAAATTTTGCCTCCACCGATCCCGAAACACTGGCCCGTGCCTTTGACGTCAACGTCGTGGCACCCTTGGCCTTGACACAGGCGCTCCTGCCGATGCTGCGCCAAGCCGCGCCGGCACGTGTGCTGCTGGTCGGTGCCGGAATTGCGGACAGGCCACAACCCGGCACCGGCATCTACGGAATATCAAAGGCCGCGACCGCGCGGCTCATGCGCCAGATGGCGATGGATTTCGACCACGAAGGCGACGCGACCGCACCCGCTGTCGCCCTGTTTCAGCCGGGACTTGTTGAGACCGAGGGCCTGCACGCCCACGTCGCGGCGGCCTCTGCCTGCGGGCTTCCCCACGCAGCCTGGCTCGCCGGTCGGTTGGAGAATGGCGATGCACAAACACCTGAAACGACGGCCACGTTGATGTCCACCGCAATGCTGAGGCTACCAGTTGCTGAATTCCACGGCAGACAACTGCAGCACCATGACTTGTCCCCGCTTCTGGGCTAAAAAACGCAGAGCTTAGCCAACAGCTTTGGTATGCTGACAATCGCTTCAAAGGTGCCAAGCGCGACAGAGGCCATGGTGGCTTTCGGACCGATGGACAGGACGGCAACATCAGGCGAACCCAAGACCTACGCCTGACTGCTCATCAACATCGTGATGGCGACAATCATTGGAACCGCTTTTTAATGACTTCCTGCAATTTGGAGCCTACCTCGCAAGCCGCATGTCAGGTGAAGTAATCCTGCCCCACATCACAGCGTTGCAAGCTCTCCCGCAACTTGGCGAAACCGCGTTCGCGCAGCTGACGCACCCGTTCTCCGGAAATCCCGTATCGACTACCAAGATCATCCAGCGTCGCCGAAGGGGTCAGCACCTGAGTCGCGACGATAATATCCCTTTCACGATCTGGTAATTTGGAGAGCGCTTCGACAAGAACGCGCCGCAGCGCAGCTGCCTCCAGCCCTCGGAAAGGCAAAGGCTCTCCCAGGCTGGCCGGATCCACCACTAAAGCGATGCGATCTTCTCCCTCATCCCCAAGGGCGGGCACGTTCAGTGAATGATCCCTGCCAGTGACTTGGGCACGTAGGTCAGCCGCCTTGTTTGTGTCGATACCAAGCGCTGCGGCAAGCCGCGCATCGGCCTGCAGCCGGTCGATACGTGAATCAGCGGTCATCTCGGCATCGAGACTGGCAATATGAACGGCCGCCCTGCGCGACCGCACAGATTGAGGCCGTCTCACAACAGAAACGTTTGCCTGCGCGAAAGCCTTTATCTCGGCGCGCACCCACCAGACCGCATAGGTCGAAAACCGGATGTCACGCTCTGGGTCGAACTTGTCAGCGGCTTTCATCAACCCGATATGCGCTTGCTGAACGAGATCAGGATCGGGCTCAGTGGTGCCGCGCTTGAACCGTTTGGCCACAGATGTCGCCAGAGGTGTAAAGGCGTTGATCAAACGATCTCTTGCGCGCTTGTCGCCATGTCCTTGCCAAGCGCGGATAAGATTACGCTCGTCAACAGCAGACAACATGTCTGCGGTGCGCCCCCTCCCTGCACACGTAACGAAGTTCATGACAGGTGTGTTCATCCGCAACATCCCCTCTGAGGTTGATGCGACACTAATTTGGAACGGAAGTAATTGTCAAAGTAGTTTCGTTTCGCTATCAATTCTGCATGTCAGATTTGTCAGTGACGTCGAACCATATCGCTGAGCTGCTTGTTCATATGGGACGCGCGGCCCACAGCGAAACAGCCGGATCAAACTTGACGGCGGCGCAATGGACGTGCCTGCGGTTTTTTGCGCGCGCCAATGGGAGCACGCGCACGCCCTCGTGCTTTGCCAGTTTTCAGGCGACCACACGCGGCACAGCTTCACAGATCATAAAATCGCTGGAACGTGCCGGATTGATTGCCCGCCGTCCCTCTGAACATGACCGGCGCAGCGTGTGCTTCGATCTGACCGACGCTGGCCGCACGATCCTGGAAGATGACCCGCTTTGTGATCTGACCGACGTTCTGGATGGTCTGGGCCGGGCAGACCGTAACCATTTCCTGACAACGCTGTCGCGACTGTCGGGCGCGCTGGCCGAGCGGCGCGATGTGCCCGCCTTTGGCACCTGTCGCGATTGCAGTCATTTCAGCACATCAGGGGACGCCGCGTTTTGTTCCTGCATGGCGGCGGAACTGGCCAAGGAAGAAATAACCAAGCTTTGCGGCAGTTATAGGTCAAGCCGCATCGCAATGACCCAAGGAGCCCGCAATGACGCAACCTGAGCAACCGCGCATGATCGCCATCAGCAGTGGCAAGGGTGGCGTGGGCAAATCCACGGTTACCGCGAATGTCGCCGTTGCGATGGCCGCGACCGGCTTGAAGGTCGGGATTGTGGATGCAGATATCTACGGCCCGTCAATTCCGGGCATGTTGGGCATCGCAGGTGACAAACCCGCCATGTCGCCGGGTCAAAACGTCATCCCTGCTGAAGCCTACGGTGTCAAAGTCATCTCGATGGCGATGCTGACCGATGACGACAAACCGGCCATTCTACGTGGCCCAATGGTAACCAAATACCTGCAAATGTTCGTGCGGCAGGTGGATTGGGGCCCGCTGGATGTGCTGCTGCTGGACCTGCCACCGGGGACGGGCGACATCCAGCTCACGCTGGCGCAGGCGTTTCCGCTGGCGGGTGCCGTGGTGGTCAGCACGCCGCAGGACGTCAGCCTCAAGATCGCCCGGCGGGGCCTGCGAATGATGGAGCAGGTAAACGTACCGATCCTTGGCGTCATCGAGAACATGAGCGGTTTTACCTGCCCCTCCTGTGGCACGGTCACGCATATCTTCCATCAAGGTGGCGGAGAGGCGATCGCGCAGGAACTGGGTGTCGCCTTCCTTGGCAAGGTGCCGCTTGACCCAAGCGTGGTCGATTGCGGCGACGATGGCCGGCCCGTCGTGATTGTCGCTCCGCACAGTCCAGCCGCACTGGCCTACGCCCGGATCGCGGCCACACTTGCAGACAGGGCAGGCCCGACGGCGGGAATCACGACACCCTTTTCATGGACCCTGACAGATGACACCGGCAAGCCTGCACCTGTGCCGACGGCGCCGGATGCGCCACCAGATCGCTTGGCGGCACTCGACCATGATGCGAGTGGCTTGCGCCTCACATGGGCAGACGGTCACGCCCAAACCCTTGGCCCGCGCGATCTGCGCATTGCCTGCCGGTGTGCGCAGTGCCGCGACGAAGTGTCAGGCGCGCGCCTCCTTGATCCGGCCTCGGTTGCACTTGATACCGGCCTGACCCGTATCTGGAGCGTGGGAAACTACGCGCTGGGACTGGCGTTCAGTGACGGGCACGACACCGGCATCTACACGTTCAAATCTCTCCGCGCGATGCAAAGCCCGGAGATGGAAGATGTCTGACGCACCCGTTGACCATCCCCGCCGCCGTATTCGCGCGCAAAGCTCGGCCACTGATGCCAATGTCATGGGCTTTGTTCTGGATGCACCGGTTCAAACAGGCCGCACAGCGCGGTTCGATGCATCATCCAAGGCCCCATTGGCCGCTGCGCTCTTCGCGGTTGGCGCCGTGGAGAAGGTCGAGGTCAGCGACGCGACGATCTGGGTGCAAAAAGACGCGGGCGGCGATTGGACAACATTGAAGCCCCCCATCGCAGCGGCGATCCGCAGCGTACTGGATACGACAAACACCCCGCTTGGGGCCGATCTCGGAGCAGTTGCAGACCCGGATACGAAGCTACTGACGGACGTTCAGGACTTGCTGGAACGTCAGGTCAACCCCGCTGTCGCGGCGCATGGCGGGCACATCGCGGTGGAACGGGTCGCCGAAGGCACGGTCTATCTACGGATGTCGGGTGGCTGCCAAGGCTGCGCTGCCTCGGCGGCAACCCTGCGCGAAGGTGTGGAACGGATGCTGCGCGCGGCCCTGCCGCAGATTGGCGGGATTGTGGATCTGACTGATCACGAAGCCGGCAGCACGCCCTTTTATACCCGCGAGGCCGGACAATCGCCCGTTCTGAACCGTCCAGTGCCGCCGGGGGTGATTGATTGGGAAGATGGGCACATCAGCATTGATCCTGACTACCTTGCGCCGCGGTTGGGTCTGACACCTCAAACCCTGCGTGACGGTATGCGCAGCGGCGATGTTGTCGGCGTCACTGAAACGGGTGAAGGTGATGACGCAGGCAAGACGCGCATCGTGATGCACAGCCCCACCCGTGCCTGGGCTGCAGAGATAGATGTCAGCGGTGCCGCACGTGAAATCCCCCCGCCACGCATGATCGCGGCGTCCAAGACCAAGGCCGATGAACTTGCCGGTCGCGTTCGCACGCATCTGGAAGGTCTCGCGGCAGAAGATACGCCGGTTACTTATGGCGCACTTGCACGTGTGCTGGGTTTCTGGATGCCGGGTGCGGTGCGCCGGATCACGCAGGCCCTTGAGGTAACAATGCGCGAGGACGCCGCTGCTGATCGCCCGTTTATCGCAGCCCGCACCGCAAGCCGTGCCAGTGAAGGCTTGCCCGGAAAAGGTTTTTTCGATCTGGCCACCGCGCTGTCCCGCGGACCAGCCGAAGGCGAAAATGAACGGGAGTTTCACAAAAATGAAATGCGGTACCTGGCAGATTATTTGCTGACGACCGAAGGATCTGAGACATCAATCAAGCCAGACGTTGGATAGCGTATGCTGGATGCGGGCCTCGACATCACACCCGTCCATTTGATCAAGTCCATGTGCTGCTCAATTTCCTGCCACGCAAGACGCGGAAGATTTCACCTCAGGGCATCAGTCTCTTCGCCATCGATTATTTCGAGCCTTGGCTTGGTCCGCTGGTCGCCCGCCGAGACCGGCTGGAGCCGCTCGATGTGTGCTATGACCCTCACGACATCAGCCATGTCTACGTCAACGATCCGGATACGCTGGTCTGGCAGCCGGTGAGGCGACGGGACAGGCTGGCCGAGCCGGTCACGCTCTTGCAGCATCAGGCGGATCGTCCATGTTCGCGCGCCACGCTGAATCAGCCATCCGGTCGCCGGCGCAGCACATGACGCGATGCGACGGCTGCTCGAGCGACCGCCATCGCTGCGTCCACGCGGTTTGCTTCTTGCGGGTCCCTACCACAACGGCAAGACCATGATCACCGAACGCTTCGCCGTCGAACACATGCGTTTGCCCGACGCCAAAGCCTCCGGTCTATCGCCCGAACCCTAAACGAAGATCGTCCACGATCTATCGGAGAAACTGATTGGCGAGGTCGTCGAGATCGTCACCCGGACCGCAGTGGCGGCAATCGCTGGCGGTGAGGACAGGATCACGGGCGCAACACTGTCGTACCTCCCCACCGCGATCACTATCAGCTGTTTCAGTCATTGACGGAAGGCCGATCGACTCCTGTCGGAAAGCGAAGAGGTACCGCGATTTCTTGCTGTAAACGCACAGCCCAGGCTGCGCCAACCTGGCGCGGACTTGCGGTATCATTCAGCGAAGCCGCCCTGCCTCAGACCACAGCCGGGCCGTACTTCGCCTCCGCAGGTCCGCGTTTGGGAGACCTCGTTCAGGCGGCCACATGGCTTCATCAGAAGCGGCAGGTGCTCTGAGGGTCACGGCAGGTTTCAGAGGCGCGTGGCCAGCCCGGCGTCCCCCAGCTGTTCCTTGTCCGGCAGGTCGCGCAAGCTTTCCATCCCGAAGGCCGTAAGAAACGCGTCCGTGGTAACGAAGGTATAGGGCGCACCGCGGCGCGGCGCGCGGGGTCCGGTTGCGATCAGGTCTCGCGCGTGCAGCCGCCCGATCAGGTCGCGGCTGATCTCTTTGCCAAAGGTGTCCTTCAGCCCGTCGCGGGTGATCGGCTGGTAGTAGGCGATGGTCGCCAGCACCGCGACGTCAAATTCGCTCAGGTCCAGCAGCTGATCGCCCACATCCGCCGCAACGCGGATCGCGGGCGCGTAGGGGCCCCTTGTCCGAAACATCCAGCCCCCCGCCACCGATGCAAGCTCGAAGGCACGCCCGTCCAGATCGGCAGCGAGGTCCTCGATTAACAGGTCGACCGAGGCCCTCTGCCCCACGACGCGGGCCAGATCCTCGCGCGAGACCGGCGCAGCGCTGGCAAAGAGCACCGCCTCGATCCGGCGCATCCACTCGCGCCAGCGCAGCTCCGGAGGCAGGTCCGCCAACTCCCGGTCCAGCTCTGGCCCTGTTCTGTCTTTCGCCATCGCTACACCCCGTAGAGCCGGAAGGTGTCGCGCCCGGTCAGCTCGCGGATCGCACCAAGATCGACCAGCCGGTCACAGAGCCGCCGCGCGGCCCGGTCCGGCAAAGGCAGAGCTGCAGGCGCGACAGCATCTTGGCTCAGAAACATGTCGACCGCCTCCCCTGCCCCCTTGGCCCGCAGTTTCGGTGCGACAGCTCCAAGACGCCCGGCTCGACGCGCGAGATCAGCGGCGAGACGCACGGCCTCACTCGCCGATACGACGACGGCGCGATGACAGGCCAGACGAAGGTCTTCGCCTCGCTCGCGCAGATCGGCGCGTTTCAGGCCAGCCGCAAGCAGCGCCACGACATGACCCCAACCAAGCGCCTGCGCGAGAACCGCGTCAGCGAGGATCAGCGCCGGCACTTCGGCACGCGGGTCCTGCGCCAGCACAGCCTCCAGCACCAAGGCAGCGCGCGCCACAGGTGCACCTTTCCCCGCATCAATCCATCCCGCGATCTGCGCGGCCTCAAAGTGGGGCAGCGCCCGATGCAGCGCCTTGATCGAAACCGGTCGCGACACCGCGCGCCGCCAGGACAGGTAAGCTTCCCCTGCCGGGCCGGGTAAATCCCCTGGGCGCAAAAGATGCACCGCATCGCGCAGTCCCCCGGCCCGCTCCGGGCGCCCTTGGTCGACCATGCAGGCCTCTGCTGCGCGCAATGCGAGCCGCTCGCGCAACAAGGCTTGGGGCACCACCTCGCGTCCCAAGACACCATGCAGGTGGCTCAGCGTGGCGCCCGACAAAAACGCCACATCTTCAATGGCTTCACCGCGCGCCAGGGTGATCCACGAGGGTATCTTGGGGAGTGTGTCGCGGTCGTCGATGGAATTGTGCCGGGCCAGTGTCATGCTTTGAGCTTACATCGATGCGGCGCTTTATACCAGAAAATAGGTAGAGAACCGCCTCGCCATGCGCGATCAATTTATGTCCAATAAGTTTGCATTATCGGACATAATGGGATATGATCCACGACATGGCCGAAGACAACGAAAAATCGCGCGCAACGCCACTCGACACACCTGATAACGCTCGACGTGACGAGAGCGCGCAAGACAAAGCTGACGGGATTTCCCTGCCCGCCCATATTGCGGGTTCCGGCAATCTCGACCGGCTCGTCAACACCGCACGTGACTATGCCAGCGCTGCGGCATCGGACAACACATTGAAGGCCTATGCAAAGGACTGGGCGCATTTCGCCCGCTGGTGCCGGATGCGCGGCGCGGATCCCATGCCGCCGTCCCCCGAACTGGTCGGGCTTTATATTGCCGATCTGGCAGCCCCCCAGGGCAATGCTCCTGCCCTATCCGTCGCCTCGATCGAACGCCGACTGTCCGGTCTTGGCTGGAGCTACACCCAGCGCGGCCTTACGCTCGACCGCAAGGACAGACACATTGCGACGGTGCTGGCTGGCATCAAGCGCAAGCACGCGCGGCCCCCGGTGCAGAAAGAGGCCATTCTGGCCGAAGACATTTGCGCCATGGTCGCCACCCTGCCCCATGATCTGCGTGGGCTGCGGGATCGGGCCATCTTGCTGATCGGCTTTGCAGGCGGC
>JAIVHI010000039.1 GCA_020201155.1 Loktanella sp.
GATCAATTCGGGGCATGGGCTGTCCTGTAAAACAGTGGCGCTTGTTGAAATTCTGACTGATTCACTCGGATTTGACAATACCCGAGTGATACCGTTGGTTTTCCCACCACAACATGAAGCGGGACTTGTCACCTTTGATGACTGTCTAGGATCTGTGGTTCTCGCCACCGGGTTCTCACAGGTGGACATGGAATACCGTCGTGGGTAGGCTCGGCGAGATATGGAATGGCCCATTCTCGAGCATGCCTGTGAGGCCGTTTGTCCAAAATTGCTACTGATCGCCCCGAATGGGGATACGACGAGCTGCGGCGCGCGATAGATGCGGCAGGCGTAGCGCTGTGGGTGTGGAACGTTGACACTGACGAGCTGGTCATGGACCGGCGGGGATATGACCTGTGGGAGCTGTCGCGAAAGGACGCTCTCACCTTCGAGCATCTGTCTGAAAAGATACATCCAGCGGATCGGGACCGGGTGAGAGACGCCTTCGCTGCGACACGCGCGCGCGGCGGGGCCTACGAAATCGACTTCCGAACCCGCGACGGACCCGATCTCCGCTGAATCTCTGCACGAGGCCAGGGCAACGACGCCGACATCCTTGCGCGAGAGATGACCGGCATATTCCTTGACGTGACCGGGCGCAGACAGGCCGAGGAGGGCCACGAGTTGCTTGCGGGCGAGATGAGCCATCGCGTCAAGAACCTGCTGGCGATCGCAAACGGGCTCACTCGGCTCACATCCCGGTATTCGACCTCCATCGAAGACATGGTAAAGCAATTGACGACCCGGCTCACGGCGCTTGGTCGCGCTCATGATCTGGTCCGTCCGGTGGCGGGCAGCACGGGCAATGCTGCGCTGCTGGGCGATGTATTCGCTGTCCTGCTGGCACCCTACGACGACAGGGGTGCCTCTGCCGAGCGGATCAGGATTGCCGTCCCCCGCATGGCAATAGGTGAGGCCACGGCAACATCGCTGGCGCTCGTGGTCCATGAGTTTGCCACCAATTCCGTGAAATACGGTGCCCTGTCGACGGTGGATGGGCTGCTGGATGTCTCTGGCTACATGGTGGGCGACGACGTCGAGATCGTATGGACGGAGCAGGGCGGTCCGGAAGTGTCCGCCCCGGCCGAACTCAAGGGCTTCGGTAGAAATCTCGTGCGGCAAACGATGGAGGATCAGCTCAGCGGTTCGGTGACCTATGACTGGACGAAAAGTGGCGCGCTCATCACCCTTCGCATCAGCGGAAAGCGCATCCTGGACTGAACCGAGCCGGTCCCGGAGGCGGGCTTCTGGCCCGGTCCGAAGTTCAGGTCGGGCACGGTTGCCAAAGCGCCGCGATGTGAAAATACGTCCTCGATTTCATCAAGGTGAGAATGCCCTGCGGGCGTCAAATGCAAGAGCCGGTCTGCGGTTTTTCCGTCAGGTCGAGCCTTCGACGGTCACGGGTTTGATAGTTGAAAACATGTGTCCCGCCGTTGCGTCTGACCAGTGAAGCCGACCAGAACCAGAAAGCGGCTTTCCGGACGTCACCCCATTTCCAGCGCAGACCGCTGCCTGCAAATCTCTGCATGCGTCGTTCGGCTCAATAGGTTACGCTTTTTCATGAAGGCAACATACTGCCGATCGAGGGGGTGTCCCCGACGGCGGTTCAGCCACGGCAAAGGTTTGAGGGCAGACCATGGAAAACCTCGACCCACTCGCGATCCTGAAGACGATGCATCAGCCGCTTGTCGTTCTGGACAGCGATCTCGTGGTCAAAGGTGCAAACAGGGCGTTCTACACGACGTTCAAGGTTGAGCCGGATGAGACAGAAGGGGTCGCGATCTACGACCTCGGAAACGCGCAGTGGGATATACCCAAGCTGCGCGACCTTTTAAGCGACATCCTGCCAAACAGTGGTTCCGTCGACGACTTCATGGTCGAGCATAGCTTTGAAAGCATCGGTCGACGCATCATGAAGATCAATGCGCGAGAGATAACGTTCAAGGTCGACCGCGGTGAGACCGTCGGTCGCCTGGTATTTGATCTTGGCAACAATCAGTGGGACATTCCCAAGCTTCGCGAACTTCTCGAGGATGTCATCCCCGAGAACAATACGGTCGACGATTTCGAAGTCGAACATGACTTCAAGGACATCGGGCATCGTTTGATGGTGCTGAATGCCCGCCGCATCGACCATCTTCAGCTCATTTTGCTCTCTATCGACCTTACCGCCCACCGCGTGATCGAGCGGACGCAGTTCGAAGACGCGGAAAGGCGGAGTTTTACGCTTGAGCTTATCGACCGCATGCGGGGGGAAAGGACACCAGATGCCATTGTCGATGTGACATGCGAGGCGCTTGGACGCCGTCTGGGTGCCAATCAGGTCTTCTACGGTGAGATTGATGAAGCCGGCGAACCATTCGTGCCGCGCTTCTGGCAGAATGGGCCGGCGGCCGGGCAGGACGCCGAGATTACCTTCAGTGATCGACTGAAAGAGGGTCAGACGCTTGCCATTGAAGATGTGCAAGGGAAAGCCGCAGTTTCCAGTCTCGTCTATGCACCCTTGATGGAGGATGGGCAGCTTCGCGCGGTTCTGGGCGTTCATTTTCTCGACCCGCACGATTGGCAGTCTGTCGACATCAAGCTGGTGGAGGATGTCGCCGAGCGGTTGCGGGATGCGGTTGCAAGATGCAACGCAGAGGCCGAACTTCGCGCAAGCGAGGAGCGGTTCTTGTTGGCAACGAAAGCCACAAACGACGTCATCTGGGACTGGAGCATGGTCGAAGGCACCTACTGGTGCAATGAGAACCTGCAACTGATGTTTGGCCATGATCCGGCGCGGATAAAGCATGGGCCGGAATCCTGGATGGATCGGATCCACGCCGAGGACAGGGAGCGGGTGGCAGAAAGCTTCAATCTGGCAGTCAAAGGGCCAGCCAGCACGTGGACTGACGAATATCGCTACCTGCATGCAGACGGCAAACCTGCAACCGTCCTTGACCGCGCATTCATCATCCGCGACCCCGAGGGCAAGGTGGTCCGCATGTTGGGCAGCATGGTCGATCTCACTGCGGAGCGGGACATGGAAAGTCGCCTGCGCCAAGCTCAGAAATTGGAAGCGGTCGGACATCTGACCGGCGGCGTGGCGCATGATTTCAATAACCTGCTGACGGTGATTTTGGGCAACGCCGAGATGCTCAGCGACGACCTTGACGACCGACACGACCTGCGTCGGCTGGCAAAGATGATCGAGACCACAGCGGAACGAGGGGCCGAATTGATCAAGAGCCTACTCGCCTTTTCGCGAACCCAGACGCTGGAGCCGCGGCTGGTCGATGTGAGTGCTCTTATAAGTGGAGTAGAGGGCATGCTGCGGCGCACGCTGCCTGCGAACATCGATATCGCCTTTAATCGCACGGGGCGCAGGTGGAAGACCGAGATCGACCCGTCGCAACTGGAATCGGCGATCCTGAATCTGACGCTGAACGCCCGAGACGCAATGCCGGGGGGCGGTCTGTTGACCATCGAGATTGCCAACGCAGAGTTGTCGGAAGACAACGCTCTACGCGATCAGGACGTGACACCCGGGCAATATGTGATGATCACCATCAGCGACACCGGCGAAGGCATCCCGCCGGAGTCGATGGCACGGATATTCGAGCCTTTCTTCACCACCAAGGAGGTGGGCGAGGGGTCCGGTCTGGGGCTGAGCATGGTCTACGGCTTCGTCAAACAATCCGGCGGCCATATCCACATCACTTCCACGCCGGGCGAAGGCACGTCGGTGAACCTGTATTTCCCGCGTTCGCCCGGAGCGGACATTCATTCCGAAACTCAGGTAGCGAACGACGGGCTCGTCGGAGGCCATGAGGCGATCCTGGTCGTCGAAGACGACACGCTGGTGCGCGAACAGCTCATGGCCAGTCTGACGGGACTGGGCTACCGGGTCATCGGTGCGGCCTCCGGGATCGAGGCCCTCGGGGTCTTGAAGCAGAACCCCGTTGATCTTCTCTTCACCGACATTGTCCTGCCAAGCGGGATGAATGGGCACCAGCTTGCCGATACCGTGCGAACGCTTTGGCCGGAGACAAAGCTTCTCTTTACCTCGGGCTACATGGACAAGGCCTTGGTGCATGATGGGCAGATTGTTCGGGACGTCGAGCTTTTGAACAAGCCCTACCGCCGTGAGCAGCTGGCCACCAAGGTGCGAAAGGTGCTCGACCGGCGGTAGTCTTGCGCGGAAGCTTGTCTGACCGGAATGAATGTTTTTCGGCTTGGACCCCGGTCAGCCAGCGAGTGCGGACAGTGCGGTCTGCATCCCAGCCTTCTGCCAGACCATCGAGAACCTCGGTTCTTTAGCGCTGCTCCATCGCGTTTTCCCATTCAGCAAGAAAGGCGCGCCGATTCAGCGGATCAAGATAAACCATCAAACCGGGGCCCAACCGGATGGGGCCGAAGCCTATCGCTTCTCCTGTGCTGGTCTGGCTGAGCGAGGGCAGTGGCCAGTCACCGGGATCATCGCGCATGCCGAGCCGCACCAGCATGTCAATCATTGCGCCGGCGGCCTCGGTGTTCTGCGCGGTGGCGGGCACAAGGACTGTTCGCAGCATGACATTTGTGAAGTCCTGCATCCGGAGAATCTGCATCTGACCGGACTGATCCTGCGCCAACTTTTCTGCGGCATAGCTGCCCAGAACGTTATAGGCCATCGCCAGTTCACCTTCGGCCACATCCTCGATCATCTGGGACGAACAACAATAGAACTTTGGCTTCAGGCGGCCCATCACTTCGTTCAGTCGCCAGTAGGCGTCCGAAGACCGGTCTTCCTGGGTGGCGAACAAAAAGCCAAGACCACTTTCGCGCACATCGTAGGTGCCCACTGCACCGGCAAAGCGATCAGGATTGTCTCGCAGGATCGCGATCAGCTCTTGGCGGGTCACCGGCAGATCAAGACCTGTGAATGAGGTGCTATTGATCACGACGACGGCAGGCTCCGTGGTGAAGGCAAAGATCAGGTCACGCCAGCGGGCCCAGTCTGGCAACGTTTCGGTCGCAGCGGATTGATAGCGCTGCGCATAGCCGTCATTGGCCAGTTGAAATTGCAGATCCATCGCAGAGGAAACGGCAAGATCGAACTGCGCGCCTGCGCGAATTGCGCTGTGCATCTCGCTTGATGATACGACGGTGTAGTCGACCGCAACCGCGGGCCGGTCATCCTGAAAGGCCAGAATGTAGGGTTCGAATACGGCAAGGTCCGTGGTCGAGACGATCCGCAAGACACGCTCTCCGGTGCCGGGGAAAAGGTGATGATCCTCGATCTCCAGCGCGAGAGCCGCGCCGGTGCACCAGAAAATCACGCCAAGGGCAAGACAAGGGACACGCATGCGCCTTCACTCCGGTTTGGGGCGGTGGTCAGTTCCAACCGACCGCTGTGGGCCCGCAGCACATCTGCCGCGATCGTCAGGCCAAGGCCTGATCCGACGATGCCGTCGGTGTTCGTGCCGCGCCGGAACCGTTCGGTCAGCGCCGCGACAGGCTCGTCGCCCAAGCCGGGGCCTTGATCCACTACCGTCAGGCAAGCCTCGGCTTCGTTTCGGGTGATGGTCAGTGTTACCGTGGTGTCCTCGGGCGAGTATTTGATCGCATTGTCCAGCACATTTCGGATTGCAGCTTCAAGCAGGACAGCGTCTCCGGTGATCTGCGCGGATGCCGTCTGAAGATGCAGACGGATGTCACGCATGGAGGCCGTCGGATCCATCGCGGCAACCGTCTGTGAAGCCAGATCAGCCAAATCCAGCCTGTCGCTGGCAAGATCCTCGATCCGAAAGGCGACTGTGGCATGGTCCAGCAGCTGCCCCGCCGAACGCGAGCTTTCATCAACGGCGCGTATGATCCGGCGCAGCCTGTCTTTTTCCGGCTCGCCCGAGACCGTCCGCAACGCGATTTCAGCCTGCGCACGTACGGTGGCCAGCGGCGTACGGATGCGGTGCGCCGCCTCGGCGATAAAATCCTCGGACCGGCGTATGGATTCACCCAACCGGGCCATCAACCGGTTCAGTGCTGCCAGAAGGGGTGCCAGATCGGCCGGCGCCGGTCGTTCAAGCGGGCGCAGGTCCGACGGGCCGCGCCGTGACACCGCCGCTGCAATTTCATTGAGAGGTCTGAGCGATGTTTGCGCGACGAAGGCCGAAAGCACGACCGCGACCACAAAGAACGCCACGGACAGGATCGCGGCAAGTCGTGACAGTTCGGACGCAATGGCACCGGCGCCGTCGCGGGTCTGGCCGACCGTCACGGCAATCAGAACCGGGCCGTCACCGGCAAGAATCCCGCGGGATATTGATGCAATGCGGATCGGGACTCCGACATAGTTGGCGGTATCGAAGACGATCTGCCCCTGTCTGCCCGCGATCGGCTGCGGCAGGTCGTCGTATCCCGTCAATGTGTCCCCATCCGCTGTCACACGGTAGAACACGCGGTCCTCGCTGATCGCACCCAGCATCGAGAAGGCCGCATAGGGCAGTTCCAGCCGCACTTCGCCCTGTTCGGTGCGCAGGGTTTCGGCGATCGTCGTGGCCGAGGCTGCCAGCACATTGTCCTGAGTGCGTTGCGTGGCTTCGCGGGCAAGTGCGGTCACCATCCCCCAGCTCAGCAACGACAAAAGCGCAGCGACGCCCGCCAGCAACAGCGTCAGCCGTCTGCCTATGGATCTTGTTTCGGATGTCATGGATCGCTGGTCTCGATCCGGTATCCAAGTCCGCGCACTGTCTCGATGCGTAGACCTATGCCGTCGATCCGACGGCGCAGGCGTCCCACATAGACCTCGATGGCGTTCTCGGTAACGGCCGTGTCATAGGAAAACAGACGTTCCATGAGTTGCGATTTCGATAGGATCTGGCCCGGATGGCGGGCGAAAACCTCAAGCAGTCGGATTTCACGACTGCGCAGTTCCAGTGTATGCTTGCCATCCCGAAGTGTGCCGGCAAGCAGATCGAAGACAACGGGACCAAGCGTGATTTCATTCCGCACCAATCCTCCACGTCGCCGCAAGACGGCACGGCACCGCGCTTCGAGTTCGGAGAAATCAAACGGCTTTGTAATGTAGTCATCGGCCCCCTGATCCAGCGCACCCACCCGGTCCGATACCTGACTGCGGGCTGTCAGGACGATGACCGGCGTTTCAAGATACGCGCGGCTGCGGGCCAGAAAATCGCGCCCGTCGCCATCGGGCAGCATCACGTCAAGCAAGATCAGATCATAACTGGCGGCGGCCAGGCAATCCTCGGCGGTGGACAGGGTGATCGCGTGATCGACCGCGTGCCCGTCAAGCTCCAGCCGCTTCATGACGGCATCGGCAAGTTCGATGTTGTCCTCGACCAACAGATAGCGCACCCAACATCCCCCGCGACCACACCCTTGGTCGGCTGGCCTTAGGACCCTGTCAGGGTTCTGTCAGCTTCGTGTGATTGAAGAAAACTATGGGCGGTGGAGGATCGCCTGTCAAATGGGAGGATAACCAATGAACACTCTTGAGTGGACACGTCGTGCTGTAATCGTTGCGGCCACTGCAACCGTCGCGGTGTCCGGAACGGCACAGGCCGAAGGCCACAAGATGATGGACTCTGTCCACTTCCTGATTCCCGGCGGCGCCGGGGGCGGCTGGGACGGTACAGCGCGCGGTACGGGCGAGGCGTTGATGAACGCGGGTATCGTCGATACGGCGACCTATGAAAACATGTCCGGCGGCGGCGGCGGTGTCGCGATCGCCAACCTGATAGACAATGCCGACAGCAGCCAAGGCACACTCATGGTCAATTCGACGCCGATTGTGATCCGCGCACTGACCGGTGAGATTTCGCAAAGCTTCCGGGACCTGACGCTGGTCGCAGGAACGGTCGGCGACTATGCGGCACTTGTTGTGACGGCTGACAGCCCGATCAATTCCATGGAAGAAGCGTTGGAGATGTATCGCGAAAGCCCCGAGGATTTCTCGATTGGTGGCGGGTCGGTGCCCGGTGGTATGGACCATCTTGTCGCCGCGATCGTCATGCAGGGCGCAGGCGAAGATCCAACCGCTTTCAACTACATTGGCTATGACGCCGGTGGCGAAGCCATGGCCGGTTTGCTGTCTGGTGAAATCGACGCGCTGTCCACTGGCTTTTCCGAAGCGGTCGCTTTGGCCGATCAGGGCGAGATCCGCATCCTGGGCGTCACGTCGCAAGAGCGTGTCCCGGCCTACGATTCCGCCCCCAGCTTTGCCGAGCAGGGCATCGATGCAGAATTCGTCAACTGGCGCGGTTTCTTTGCCGCCCCGAACCTACCCGAAGAACAACTGACCGCGTATCAGGACATGCTCGCGGCAATGATGGAAACCCCCGAGTGGGAAGAAGTCCGTGCACGCATGGGTCTGGTAAACATCTTCCGCCCGGGCGACGAGTTCGAGACCTTCCTGGAAGCGCAGGAAAAGCAGATCGGCGATCTGATGCGCGACTTGGGCTTCTTGTAATCGACAACGGTCCCATGGGCCTTTGACGACGGATACCCCGGCATCGCGTCGGGGTATCCCTTCACCACACGGCTACCTGAAATAAGCGGAGGGACGACGAATGGCGCTGGATCGCTGGATCGCGCTGGCTTTTATCGCGCTTTGTTGCGTCTTTGGCTACGCTGCATTCTTTACCATGGACGACCAGTTGCCGCCCATTCTGCGGCGAAATCCTGTCTGGCCATCGACGTTTCCCAAAATTCTGTCGGTGCTTGGTGTGATTGTCGGGTTGGTCGTTCTGTTCACACCCAAGCCGGAATCGAAGGACGAGGCGCCCAAGGACGGCGCAATCGATTTGAAACGATTGGGTGATTATCAAATCGGCCAGGCACTTGGTCTGCTTGCGTTGATGGTCGCTTATGCTTTGACGCTGCGCCCGCTTGGCTTTCTGGGGTCAACGATCGGCTTTCTGGTCCTTGGCGCGGTCATTCTGGGCGAACGCCGGTTTCACGTTCTGATCCCCGTGGCAGTCATTGCTGCCGGGTCGATCTGGTATCTGGTCCAAGAGGTGCTTGGGATCTTCCTGCGCCCTTGGCCAGGCATTTTGATGTAGGAGGCAGACATGCTTGAAGGTATTCTGATCGGCCTCACCGCTGCCGTGACGCCATTCAACCTGATGATGGTGGTTCTTGGGTGCCTGGTCGGCACGCTGATCGGCATGTTGCCCGGGTTGGGCCCGATGTCGATCATTGCGATCATGATCCCTGTGGCCATCGGGATCGGTGATCCGACGGCTGCCCTGATCCTGCTGTCAGGGGTCTATTACGGCGCGATTTTTGGTGGATCGACGTCTTCGATCCTGCTCAATGCGCCGGGGGTCGCGGGCACTGTCGCCTCCAGTTTTGACGGGTATCCGATGGCCCGCAAAGGCCAGGCGGGCAAGGCGCTGACCATTGCGGCTGTGGCGTCCTTCGCGGGCGGCACGATCGGTGCGATCCTTTTGATGATCTTCGCGCCGGCATTGTCCACCGTCGCGCTGCTGTTCCATTCGGCCGAGTATTTCGCGCTGATGGTCGTGGGGCTTTCGGCCATCGCCGCCTTTGCCGGTACGGGGCAGGTGGCCAAGGCGCTTATGATGACCATTCTCGGGCTCTTGCTTGGCACGGTCGGTGAAGGCGCACTGACGAACATGCCGCGCTTCACCTTTGGGATGATGGACCTGCAATCGGGCTTTTCCTTCATCACACTGGCAATGGCGATGTTTGCCCTGCCAGAGGCGCTTTTTCTGGTGATGAACCCCGGCCGTGCCGCCACCGGCAGCAGCGGCAAGATCAGTGGGATGCGCTTCAGCCGCGCCGAGGCCCGCAGCATGGCGCCGGTCATCGGCCGACAGTCCGTGCAGGGCTTTTTCATCGGTGTTCTTCCCGGGGCAGGGGCGACCATCGCGTCGTTTCTTGGTTATGCGGTGGAACGCAACATCGCCAAGGGTGCCGAGCAGGAGGAGTTTGGAAAGGGCTCGGTCAAGGGGCTTGCTGCGCCTGAAACGGCCAACAATGCCGCCTGCACGGGGTCTTTCGTACCACTGCTCACCCTTGGCATTCCGGGTTCAGGGACCACGGCGATCCTGTTGGGCTGCTGGTCCTTGTCGGGTTCGGGGTGATTGCCACATTCCTGCGTTTTGCGGACTATCCTCTGGCACCGCTGCTGATCGGTTTCATTCTTGGTACGATGATGGAAAACAACTTTGCCCGTGCCATGCAGTTGTATAACGGTTTCGACTTTATCCTTGAACGTCCGATGACGATGGGTCTGCTTGTTGTGGCCGTTCTACTGGTGGTGTTGCCAAGTTTCCGAACCTACCGTGCGCGCAAACGAGCCGAGGGCGTGGCAGATGGCGACTGAAGGCACGTCAGCACAGCGCCCCCTTGCAGGGGTGCGCGTGCTGGACCTTGCGAATGTGCTGGCCGGCCCGTTTGCCTGTCATCAACTGGCACACCTCGGCGCCGAGGTGATCAAGGTCGAGGCGGTCGGCCATGGCGATCTGGCCCGCAATCTCGGTGCTGACCCCGACCTGTCCGCGCGCGGCATGGGGATCAGTTTCCTCGCACAGAACGCCGGAAAAAAATCGTTGACGCTGAACCTCAAGGACCCCCGCGGCAAAGAGGCTTTGAAGCGTCTCGTCTCGGCATCCGACGTATTGGTCGAAAACTTCCGCCCGGGTGTGATGGAGAGGATGGGTCTTGATTATCAGGCCCTGAAGGGCGTGAATCCAAGACTGATCTACTGTGCGATCTCGGGCTTCGGGCAAACCGGCCCCTGGGCCGATCGTCCGGCTTACGATCAGATCGTGCAGGGCGTGTCCGGCGTCATGTCGAT
>JAIVHI010000219.1 GCA_020201155.1 Loktanella sp.
CGATACCTCAACCTCCAAGACAGAGTCGCGCACCCGGATGGACGCGCTGCACCTTGCAGCGTCAGACTTTCTGGAAACGTTGCTTGATCCGCAATATGGCGACCGCGTTTCGGTGTCGTTGGTACCCTATTCCGGCCATGTGAACATCGGCCCCGATATTTTCAACGCGATCTCCACCGACCACCGGCACGACTTCTCATATTGCGTCGACTTCCCGGACAGCGAACTGGCCCAGCCGAGCTTTGATGACACGCTGACCTATGTTCAGACAGAACACTTCCAATTCAACTCTGCCTACACGCAGAACTCTAAGGGTCAATCGGTGCCGCTGATCGATCAGCCGCTCTGCCCGCGCTACAGCTACGAAAAAATCATTCCGGTCTCGAATGATCTGACGGAACTGAAGACTGCCATCAACAAGTTTCAGCCTCGCTCAGCGACCGCCATCTACATGGGTCTCAAATGGGGTATGGCCCTGCTCGATCCCTCCATGAAGCCGGTGCTGGACAAACTGCCGGGTGACGTGATCAACGACGGCATGCGTGGCCGACCTTCCGAATACTCGACCACCACGGGTTCTGGCAGCACGATCAAGTTTCTCGTGCTGATGACGGACGGTGAAAATGACCCGCACCCGCGTCTGGCGCCCGAACTGACCGATGAGCCGAGCGAGATCGCGATGTGGAACCAGCATCACTGGTGGAGCTACCGCAATTCACACCTCTGCAATCTCAGCAACACCTGCTACAACACGTCCGGCGTTTTCACGACCGAAGACGATGTCGAAACCCTCAATTCACTGATGCAGACACTCTGTTCCAACGCACGGGCAGAAGGTATCGTGATCTACGGCGTCGCAATGGCAGCGACGGAAACCGGACAGAAACAACTGTCCGACTGCGTCAACAGCCCGGCCCGCTACTTTGAAACCGACGGGGGGTCGCTGGTCGAAATCTTCAACATGATCGCCGACCAGATCACCGAGCTGAGGCTGACACAATGAGCCGCCTTGCACGCAGGGTCGGCACGCTTGCCCGACGACTTTGGCGCCGCGAGGATGGCAATGCGACGATCGAGTTCGTCATTGCCCTGCCCGTTCTCGTGCTGGTCTTCACCATGTCCTATGAGTCGGCGATGCTGCAGACGCGCCACGTGATGCTTGAGCGCGCCCTCGATCAGACCGTAAGACTGGTCCGGATCGGCGCTTTGCCAGAGCCAGACCACGACACATTGACGAAAAATGTCTGCCGCTTCGCGCTGATCATCCCCGAGTGTGCGGCGAACATCAGGCTCGAAATGATCAAGCGCGATCCCTATGCTTGGGTCGCAGTCGACGGCACGGCCCCTTGCCGCGACCGCCGCGACGAAGACGCCAAGCCTGTCGTCGGCGCGACCGGCGGCAGCAATTCACTCATGATCCTTCGGGTCTGCGCTCTGTTCGACCCGATGCTGCCCGGAACCGGGCTGGGCAAGAAACTGCCCCAGCAGGCGGGCGGCGGTTACGCCCTGATCGCCACATCATCCTTCGTCGTGGAGCCCAGCTGACATGTCCCTGAATCGATACCTTCGGCGTTTCGCCCGCAAGGACGACGGCACGGGTGCGATCGAGCTTTTGCTGGTCGTGCCGATGATGACTTGGGTTTTTCTCGGAACGATCGTCTATTTCGACGCCTACAGGGACCGCGCCATCATCCAGCGGGCGTCCCTGACCGTCGCTGATATGTACAGCCGCGAGACGGATTATATCACACCGGCCTATCTGAACGGGACAAGTGACCTGCTCGAGTTCCTGGTGTCCGACGATGCAACGACCAAGTTCCGGGTCACCGCGTTCACATGGCGTGACAGCGACAACAGCTATCGCCGCATCTGGTCGCGCAACCGCGGCGGCCTGCAGAACTACAACAACGAGCGGCTGGCGCTTGTCGCGGAACGGCTTCCGATCCTCGACAACGGGGAGGTGGCGATCCTTGTGGAAACCGAAAGAACCTACAAGCCGCCGTTCGATGTCGGCATCGGCGACACCGTCGTCCGCACCTTCACGCTTACCAGCCCCCGTTTCGCGACGAAGATATGCTGGAACAGCACGCCCGAGGATGGCACGTCGACGGAAATCTGCTAGCGCCGGGCGATCCTGGCCGCGATCATCTCGGCCATGAAACGCGCCGGTCCGCGATCGGTCACGCCGCCCACGCCCAGACGCCGGCCGGCCCGCCACCACATGCCCGGCGCGGAAAGTCGCGGCAAACGGTCCGTCAGTGTCAGGGTGAACCCCCCCGCCGGCTTCATCGCGAAAGTTCCGCGACTGACGGTCGTGACCTGATCCATATGCGCCAGAACGGCCCCGGTGTGATCGAGCAAAGCATCCTCGGTCAGGTAAAGCGCACCACGCGAGGCGGCCCAAAGCCGCCGTGCATGCCACAGACAGCCCAGCCCCAGGGCAATCAGGATCAACTGCCCGACCGGCCCGATGTCCTGCGTCATGCCCAGCGCCGTCAGCAAGAAGCCCAAGACAACCGTCATGGCAACGCCCAGATAGCGCCGCGGCTGCGACGCGTAGACGGCGGCAAGGATCGTGTCGGCGGGAACGGGGGGCAAAGGGCGCGTCATCCGGCTGCGTTACCCGATCGCGCATCGCTGGACCAGTCTTGACGGCCCGACCGTGCCGCAAAAAGCACCCCCGACAGAAATAATCATTCATTAACAAAATCTTACCTTCCCCATGGGGAAGGTGCCGGCAGGGGCCACGAAACAGCGCAGACCAACGGTGCGCAGCAGCACAGGCCCGCATCTTGCCCCGGCAAGGCACGCCTCTTACCTCCTGAACAACCCCAAAAGGAGGCTTCCCATGTCGATCCGCCCTACCCTCGAAACCCGCGCCGCCCTCGAGACGATGGAAGGCGCGGGCGTCAAACTGCACCGCGCCTTCGGCTTTCACCGCCCCAGCGAACTCGACCCGTTCCTGCTGTTCGACGACTTCCGCAACGACAGCCCCGAAGATTTCGCAGCCGGTTTCCCGTGGCACCCGCACCGGGGTATCGAGACGATTACCTATGTTCTCGACGGTGAAGTGACCCACGCCGACAGCCTTGGAAACGAAGGCACGCTGAGCGCGGGCGATGTGCAGTGGATGACCGCAGGTTCGGGGATTCTGCATCAGGAAATGCCCAAGGGAAACGCCAGGGGCGCGATGCATGGCTTCCAGCTGTGGGCCAACCTGCCCGGCAGCCTCAAGATGACCGCGCCGCGCTATCAGGACGTGGGTGCGACGGACATTCCCACCGTCGTCGATGACGACGGCACCAGCGTCCGTGTGGTCGTCGGTGAGTTCTGGGGCAAATCGGGGCCCGTGGACGGCATCGCCGCCGATCCGCAATACCTCGACATTTCGGTCCCTGCTGGTCTGCGCAAGACCTTCAAGGTCGACACCTACCGCCGCGCCTTTGCCTATGTTTTTGCGGGCGCAGGCCGGTTTTCGGACGCCGATGTGCCCCGTGGCGTGCTGCTGGAAAAGGAAGTGATGGGACAGGAGGTCAACATCCGCGACATGTCCGGCAACCGCACGCTGGTCCGCTTCGGGACCGGTGACGAGGTGACTGTGCAAGCCGGGCCCAAAGGCATCCGCTTTCTGCTGATCTCGGGCGCGCCGATCCAGGAGCCCGTCGCATGGCACGGCCCCATCGTGATGAACACGGGCGAAGAGTTGCAGCAGGCGTTCCGCGACCTCAACAACGGGACCTTCATCAAACCCGCACACTAGCGGCACCGCACCGCGGCCCCTTTTTCCAAACCGATAAGGGGCCGCTTGGACTGCGTGTCGCGGACATCACTTGCCGTTCCGGCACAGCTGACACTATGGTCGCGCGACATGCGCGTGCTCATCCCCTTTCTCGCCCTTGCGGCCTGTTCGGAGTTCCCGGCCTTCGACACCACGATCGATGCGGCCACCCGTGCGGCGCCCCCGCCCGATCTGGTGCCGCTGGACCCGCTTCTGGCGGTCGCGGATCGCCCCTCGACGATCACCCCCGCCTCGGTCGCCCGGACCGACGGGCGTGCCGCCGCGCTGCGCGACCGCGCCGCAGGCCTGCGCGGGCAGGTGTTGTCGGATCCGGACCGTGCACGCCTCAACCAAAGCATCGACACGAGCGCGTTGCGGTAGCCGGGGCTTTTCGCTAACCAGCGCGAGATATTTCTCGCACAATGGATGGACCGCCTCATGTCAGACCCTCTTCGCCTTGGCATCGCCGGACTTGGCACCGTGGGACAAGGCATTGTGCGGATCGTCCAGACCCATGCGGCCCTTCTCGAAGCGCGGGCGGGCCGCCCGGTCATCATCACGGCGGTCTCGGCGCGGTCCAGAACCAAAAACCGCGAGGTGGATGTCTCTGACTACGCGTGGGAGGATGATCCCGTCGCATTGGCTGCCCGCGGCGACGTCGATGTGCTTGTCGAGGTCATCGGCGGCGACAATGGGCCCGCAAAGGACGCGACCGAAGCCGCGATCAGGGCCGGCAAGGACGTCGTGACCGCCAACAAGGCGATGCTCGCGCATCATGGACAGGCGCTGGCCGAACTGGCCGAGGATGCAGGCTGCGTGATCCGCTTCGAAGCCGCCGTCGCAGGCGGAATCCCCGTCATCAAGGCCCTGACCGAAAGTCTTGCCGGGAACGAGATCCGCCGCGTGATCGGCGTGATGAACGGCACCTGCAACTACATCCTGACCCGCATGGAAAGCGCGGGCCTGCCTTATGAAGAGGTCTTCGAAGAGGCCAACAAGCTGGGCTATCTCGAAGCCGATCCCAACCTGGACGTCGGCGGCATCGATGCGGGTCACAAGCTGGCGCTTTTGTCGGCCATCGCATTTGGCACGCAGGTCGACTTCGACGCGGTCGAACTGGAAGGCATCGGGTCGATCACCATCGAGGATATCCGCCACGCCGCCGATATGGGCTTCAAGATCAAGCTGCTGGGCGTGGCCCAGATGACCGGACGCGGGCTGGAACAGCGCATGACGCCCTGCCTCGTGCCCGGCACATCGCCCTTGGGCCAGTTGCAGGGGGGCACCAATATGGTCGTGCTGGAAGGCGATTCCATCGAACAGATCGTGCTGCGCGGCCCCGGCGCGGGCATGGGCCCCACCGCCAGCGCCGTGATGGGCGACGTCATGGACATTGCCCGCGGCCTGCGCCTGCCGACCTTCGGCCAACCGGCCGCGACGCTGAAAAAGGCGCGCGCGGCCCGTGCCGCCGTGGCCGCCCCCTACTACCTGCGGATGCAGCTTCTCGACAAACCCGGTGCGCTGGCCAAAGTGGCATCCGTTCTGGGCGATGCGGGCATCTCCATTGACCGGATGCGCCAGTATGACCACGGCGAGGATATCGCGCCCGTGCTGATCGTCACCCACAAGACCACGCGTTCGGCACTGGACGAGGCGATCGCCGCCCTGCCCGCGACCCGCGTCGTGCAAAGCGAGCCTGTCGCGATCCGGATCGAGGCGGTCTAGGCACCGGATCCAACTGCCTGTCCTTTAGCGCAAACAGTCTTGCGCAAGGTCAGGGGGGCGGCTTTACCCCCGGGCAAGCAGAAGGATCATCACATGCCCGCCATTCCCGATTTCAACGACCGCACTCTGTCGCTGGGCCTTGCCCGCGTGTCCGAAGCCGCCGCCATCGCCTGCGCGAACTTCATCGGGCGCGGGGACGAAAAGGCCGCCGATCAGGCCGCCGTGGACGCCATGCGCACCCAGCTCAACAAGCTCGATATCGCGGGCACCGTCGTGATCGGTGAAGGCGAACGCGACGAGGCGCCGATGCTGTTCATCGGCGAAGAGGTCGGCACCGGCAACGGCCCCGGCGTGGATATCGCGCTCGACCCGCTGGAGGGCACGACGCTGACCGCCAAGGACATGCCCAACGCGCTGGCCGTGATCGCCATGGGACCGCGCGGCACCATGCTGCATGCCCCCGACGTCTACATGGACAAGCTGGCCATCGGTCCCGGCTTCAAGCCGGGCACCGTCACCCTGTCCATGTCGCCCGCCGAACGGGTGAACGCGCTGGCCGCCGCCAAGGGCTGTTCGACCGCCGACATCACCGTCTGTGTCCTCGAACGTCCGCGCCACGAAGAGATGATCGCCGAAGTGCGGGGCACCGGTGCAGCCATCCGGCTGATCACCGACGGTGACGTGGCCGGTGTCATGCACTGCGCCGAACCCGTGCAGACCGGCATCGACATGTACATGGGCTCGGGCGGCGCACCCGAAGGCGTCCTTGCCGCAGCCGCGCTGAAATGCATGGGCGGGCAGATGTACGGGCAGCTGACCTTCCGCAACGACGACGAACGTGGCCGCGCCGCCAAAGCGGGAATCACCAATCTCGACCGCGTCTATACCCGCGACGACATGGTCACGGGCGACGTGATCTTTGCCGCCACCGGGGTCACCGACGGGTCGATCCTGCCCGGCATCAAGCGCGAGGTCGGGTTCGTCACCACCGAGACGATCCTGATGCGGTCCAAGACCGGGTCGGTGCGCCGCATGCAGTATCGCAATCCCACCAAGTGACGCTGGCGCAGGGCGGCGCAGGGGGCTAGACAGCCCCCATGCCGTCTTTTCTGAATGTCGATGCCTCACTGACGGGCCGCCGCTGGGTCGGGCCCACCATGGACGAGGACCGCGCCTCCGAGGCGCTCGAACAGGCCACCGGCCTGCCCGCCCCCGTCTGCCGCACCCTCGCCCGGCGGTCTGTCCCGGCAGAGGAAGCGCAGTCCTATCTCGACCCGAAACTGCGCGACCTGCTGCCCGACCCCCGCACGCTCCGCGATCTGGAGCTGGCGAGCGCGCGCATCTGTGCCGCCGTGGCCAAGCGCCAGCGGATCGCCATCTTCGCGGATTACGATGTGGATGGCGGCACCTCGGCCGCGCTGCTGATCGACTGGCTGCGCCAACAGGACCGGGCGGCCACGCTTTATATCCCCGACCGCATCGACGAAGGCTACGGCCCCAACGACGCGGCCATGACCGCCCTCGCCCGTGAACACGACCTGATCGTCTGCGTGGATTGCGGCACCCTGTCCCACCAGCCCGTCGCCGCCGCTGTCGGTGCAGGCGCGGATGTGGTCGTGCTGGATCACCACCTTGGCGGCGAGACGCTGCCTCTCTGCACCGCCGTCGTGAACCCCAACCGGCAGGACGAAAGCGGCGATCTGGCGCAGCTGTGTGCCGCCGCGGTCGTCTTCCTTGTGCTCGTGGACTGCAACCGCCTGATGCGCGAACGCGGCCTGCGCGGACCGGACCTGATGGCGATGCTGGACCTTGTCGCGCTGGCGACCGTCGCGGACGTGGCCCCGCTGACGGGCGTGAACCGTGCCTTCGTGCGGGCGGGTCTGGCGGTCATGGGCCGCCGCGAAAGGCTGGGCCTGCGGACGCTGGCGGATGTGGCGGGACTGGACACGCAGCCGTCGTCCTATCACCTCGGCTTTCTTCTTGGCCCGCGGATCAATGCCGGCGGACGGATCGGCAAGGCAGACCTCGGCGCGCGCCTTTTGTCCGCGACCGACGCCCACGAGGCCCGCAGCCTTGCCGACATGCTCGAACAGCTGAACACCGACCGGCGCGAGGTCGAGGCACAGGTGCGCGACCTCGCGTTCGAACAGATCGAAAGCCGCGACAAGGCCGCACCGCTGGTCTGGGCTGCAGGCGAAGGCTGGCATCCGGGCGTCGTCGGGATCGTCGCCTCTCGGATCAAGGAAGCCACCAATCGCCCGTCCATCGTGATCGGCTTTGACGGCGACATCGGCAAGGGCTCGGGTCGGTCGGTCAGCGGTGTGGACCTTGGCGCCGCGATCCAGCGCTGCGCCACCGAAGGGCTGCTGCTGAAGGGCGGCGGGCACAAGATGGCCGCTGGCCTGACGGTCGCCCGCGACCAACTGTACGCGGCGATGGCGCGGCTCTCCGAGTTGCTGGGCAAACAGGGTGCGGGCGATCTGGGGCCGGCGGATCTGCGGCTTGACGGCATGCTGATGCCGGGGGCCGCAACGGTCGAGCTGATCGAGACGCTCGAAAAGGCCGGCCCCTTCGGCGCCGGTGCCCCCGCCCCACGCTTCGTCTTTGCCGACTGCCAGATCCTTTTCGCCAAGCCGGTCGGTGCCAACCACCTCAAGGTGACTTTCGGAGACGGTCTGGGCGCCCGAATCGACGCGATCTGCTTTGGCGGAATGGACAGCCCCCTTGGCCCCGCGCTGACCGGCCATGGCGGGAAAAGGTTCCATCTGGCGGGACGTCTGGAGGTCAATACGTGGCAGGGACGTCAGTCTGCGCAGCTGCGTCTGGAGGACGCCGCCCCCGCCTCATAGCCACCTTTGGAAAAAGCGCAAAAGAGGTCGAAAACCCCCTTGCCCTCACTTGGGGGCGCCAGGTTTTCAACCTGGAAAGAGGGGTTCGATTCCCCTACGGGCTGCCACGGTTCCAATTTTTCCTTTATTTCACTTACGATTGCGTCCGGATGTGGACCACGAATTCCGTCGCGTGGTCCACCTCTGCCTGTAGCGGCCGCAGCAGCAGCCGCCATCCTTTTCGATGCGGAGGCCGCGCTGCCCCGGCGCTTGAATTTTTTGGTATAGATCGCGGCTGTTTTGGCCTCTGTCCATCCGAACGATGCCATGATCTCGAACTCAGAGGCGCCGCTCTCAGCCATCAGGGCCGCGACGCCCTTCCGAATCCCATGCTGGGAACGAGTGGCCTGCTTCTTGACGATCTTTTTTGCGCCGGTTCCCTCGTAGATCGGCTTGCCTTCATCGTCCTTGGCATCGACGCAGAGTTTGGCCGCGATGATCCATTTTCGAACGCGGTTATCGAGCGATCCCGAGGACGCAAACGGGCGCCCATAGGAGGTCACGAGGTAAGTGGGGCGCTCTTCGTGAAACTTCAGTTCTTCGACGAGAATTTCTTCCATAGGGATTGAGACGAACGCGCTACCCTTTTTGGATGGTTGCCACTCGACGAACCTTACCCCGTCATAGTCGACTTCGTTACCGGGCCCCATGGTCGGCGCATCGCCGATTCTACTGTGCGTAGCATAAGCTAAGCAGAACCAAAGCCTGGCCATCGTTCCGGGACCGTATGTTTCGAGAAACTTCTCGACGTCTTCGGGAGTCCAGGAAATCGCGCCGCCGCCGCTCTTATGAATGGGAGGTACGTCAAACACCTCACTATTCTTCGGATAGCCACGCTTCGAACCCCACTTGTAGGCAGCGCGAAGCGCCTTGATGCAGGTGTCAGCCGCGGCTGTTCTTGATCCAAACTCGTCCTGAATGTGAATAAATGCTTCCTCTGGCAGATCTGCATCCAATGACCCCATACGATCGCCATCATTATCGAGAGTGTCACGTGCGTGCTTCAGACCGGTCTTACGACCGCTCAGCGTGAGAGGTGATAGCTTCCCTCCCGCAACCTGCTTTTCCATCCACGTAACGAAAGAAGCGCACATTGCATCCAAAGTGCCGGTCTTTGCCCGAGGTGGCTTCTTTGTCTCAAGCTTTTCTCCGCGTCGCGCCGCATCATAGTGCTCATGAAACCCTGGCTCGTCTGGGCCCATAGGGATTTGGGTTAGCTTGTTGCGCTGCCCCTCCATACGAACACGCCACCGGAGTGTTCCCGCTGCGGTGGAATCTTTCTTCAGACCAGGAAATGAATGCTTCATGTTTTTTGCCCCCACTTCTTCGGCGCCTCTTCTGACTGCACCTCAGGTTTTTGATTCGCGGCAGGGTTAAATTCTACAGCCGCGATGTCGATAGTTAGAGAACCATCCGATCCTATACGGATTGCGATCGGCGTCAAGCCGGCCGCTTTGGCAGCTTGCGCAGCGGAGATGGCGTTTGAAATGGCTGCTTTGCTGGGTTTGGCAGCGGGCATCAGAGAAGCCTCCCCGCAAAATGCACGCTGGATTGCTGCATACCCGACATGGTTCGTGGATTTACGACATAAGTCATTGTTATTATTTAAACCTCATCTTGTGAGGTCAGGAAATGGAAAGACCA
>JAIVHI010000220.1 GCA_020201155.1 Loktanella sp.
CCCGCAGAGACGCAGAACGCCTGTCCCGTGCACTCCCAGCCGTTCGGCATCGCGCCGTTAGCCGAAATCATGAAAGTGGTGTCGGTCGCCTCGACGCTGATCGTTTCGCCGCCGCAGTTTGCACTTCCTCCACCGTTTCCGCCAAGATGCATGTGTCCATCAATCGCATAGAGCCCTGCGCCAAACCGAATGGCACCCGACGCAAGAATCGAGCCTTTGATTTCGTGAAGATCGGCTGCCGGAAAGACCATGCAGCTGCCACCGCCGCCGCCATCGACCCGTCCGGCGACTTCGAAAACACCCCCGCCGGTGGCATCGCCCATGACAGTTTGTGACCCCCCCCCGATCGAGATCGCGTCCCCGCCGGATGACGGGCCGAAGCGGAAACTGTTGTCTGATCCAGCCCCGAGAGTCAGCTTTGAACCACCTGTGTTTCTCATGCCCCCGGGCAGGACAAAATCACTGGGCCCGCCGAAAGTCAGCTCGCTGGTGTTGCAGATGCTGAAGCGCGCACCTTGGCAATTTTGCGTCGCACGACCGATACGATAGGTCCCCGCACCGAATTCGGTAACAGACCCGCCGCCGGTTATGATGCCCTGGGCCACGTTGTAGGTCACACTTTGCGCGGCACCGGGATTGAAACGCAGTCTGATGCCGCCTCCGACCGTGATGTTGCCAAGGTTCACTGTCGAAAGGCCGGGGCAGGAAAAGGTCCACTCGTTGCCATTATTGTTAAAGCCAGCGGAACACCCTGCAGCCGCGGCTTGGGCCTTGGTCGCACTCTGGTTATAGGCAAAGTCGATGTCAGGTCCTGTCGTTATGACAATATCATCAGGCGCAGTAAGCGCCGCGGTGCGGACGATTTGGGCGTCGGCAAGTGCGATCGGATTGGACCCTGCCAGTGGATCCGTCGTCGTGGATCCGTCGTCGGTCGACGTGATATATCTGTCGATCCACCGTCGGATTTCACGATTGTGTCGCACCACTTGGCCCCCGGTTGACGGTTGGAATCATAGGTCAGCGTGTCGGTGACTATTTTGGTTCCACAGGGTGCCTCGACATCTGCATTGGAAGCGATACCACAGTCGTCGGACTGGATCGACACGCCACCCGAAAGCGTGACACCACTGCCATTGGGATCGAGTGCCTGTATGCAGGACGATTCGCCACCCAGCGCCCCGGCAACCGCGGATGCGACGACGTCGACACCCGCGTCGCTCCCTAGGATGCGCGGCAGGAAAAGCGCCTTGGGCGTCGTGATCGTGGCCCGCACCGCGGCCCCGGATGCGGTTGGGAAAGACGTATCGAGCAGGACGACGATCTCACCATCGGCAAAACCGTTGAGCCGCGCAATCGCCTGACCCGCATCTCTCATCGCGGCCTCGTCGCCGGTTCGGGCATAGGCGGCAGCACCGGCATGGGACGCCAAATCAGCGGTGCGCTGCGCTTCTGCCCTGACCACAAGAAGCTGACTGTATTCCAGCCCCAACCCCGCGAAGCCCAACAGCACGGGTGCAGCCAATCCCACCAGGATGGCAACACCTCCATCCTCGCGATGGGCGAAGGTGGACAGAAAAGACCCGAAACCGTCAGTCACCCCAGGCCGCGTTTCACCGGGCTTCTTGCGCGTGGTACTGAAAGCCGCCTTCATGTTTCTGGTCCTGTTGCGTTCGTGGATTGGCGGAATGCGACTCCTTCGTTGACAGCGTGCTGTGACCGTGTCCGCTGCCCTGTCACGGCAGGTCTGGCGGCGGACCGGTCAGCTTAGTGTCACTCGTCGCTCCAGGGCGCCTGCCAGTCATCCGGCGCGCTGAGGTTGTAGCCGATGCCGTAATGATTGTTGATCTGGATCGGATAGTCGGTCTTTTCCAACGCACGCCGCAATCGCTTGACCACACCGTTGATCGCAGGCTCGTCAGGGTAGCGTCCGTTCAGATACTCCAGTTCCTGGCTGATGAACCCGTAGGTCTTGATCCGCGGACGTGCGTTCCACAGGATGCTGAGAACCTGCGCGCTCTGCCTGTCGGCATGGGGCAGGGAATCCTTGATCCGTCCGAAGCCTTCCTTGGCTTCCGCGAGATCCCTCTCGACCACTTCGAGCAGGTATTCCTTGGCTTCCACGTCGCTCAGTCCGGCAATGTGATCCCGGTGATAGGTGGCTTTGGCGCGCAATGTCTTGACGGTCCGGCCCGTCAGTTCGGTGGAAATATTTATACCCATGGAATATCCCTTTCGGTCGGCTTTGGTTCGGTTTTTCCCTTTTCCCGATTGCGGAAAAAGAATGTCATGTTTCATTTCTAATTCGGTCGGGCCGCCTGCGCTATTGAGCCAGGTGGACTAGCCAAATGGCCAGCCTATGCCCGGTTCTGCACCCAGACCCTTTGCAGAATGCGGACGATCCCGGAAATCACGGCCTTTGATTGGCGGCCAAGCCGCAGGTTGCGCTGCACGGGGCGCGCCAGTCTGGGACCGATCTGCCAATAGAGCTTGATAAAGACGCGCCCCCAAGCGCGATTCACCAGCCACTCGTCGCGAAAGGCGCGCAGGAACACGACATCGGGGTGGAAGGGATCGCGATAGGCTGCGGTGGCGACAAAGCAGGTGCCCATCGCAATCTGGTCGTCGTCTTGCTCTTCGGGCGGGTCTTCCTGCTCTTCGGGCTCTGTGACCGGGATGACCTGGCCAGAGTCTGCCTTGACCTCTTCACCCAGCCGGTCATGGCGGGCATCGTCGGAACTGTGATCATCTCCTTCGCCCTCGGACACATAGGTATATCCGCCGGGGTCGGACTCTCTGAACGCCGCGTCACCGTATAGAACGCCGTCGACTGTCAGATCGGGTGGCTCTGCATCGCCGTAGTATCCGGTCTCGGCCCGCAGTTCCTGCAGCATTTCTTCTTCCGGGTCAGTCGAGATCGAAACGATAGGGTTGTCATCCTCGGCCCGGGTTTCCGCCGCGTTCTGAAAATCCTCAAGAGACACGCCCAGCAGTTCGACCGATGCCTCCTCGCCGTAGTTCAGGACCGTATTGCCGTCCTCGTTCTCGTAGAGCTCCACCGTCAGCGGGTCGATGTCGTCCTGAAGCGTGATGAGATCCGAACCGACCTTGAAATCGGTGATGATATCCGTGCCGCCGTCCTCGTAGAAATGAAAACGGTTGATTGCATCTTCGCCACCCCCCCCTGTGAGCACGTCGTTGCCCTCGCCGCCGTTCAGCGTGTCGGACCCTTCCCGACCGGTCAGCACGTCATCGCCGCGCCCGCCGTGCAGATAGTCGTTTCCGCGTCCGCCGAAGATGGTGTCATCCCCATCGCCGCCCCAGATCATGTCATCGCCACGATCGCCGTGAAGGACGTCGTTATCGATGCCACCTGCGATAAGATCGTCCCCGCGCCCGCCGAAAATCGTATCGTTGCCGTTGTTGCCGTCGATCACATCGTCGCCGGTACTGCCGCGCATCGCCTGTTCACCGTCGGAACTGGGCGCGTGCGGGTTGTTCTTGCTGCCGAACATATGTGACGCGTCCAATTTGCCCGTATCGGCAAAGACCTCTGCGCCCTTCTGGTTCCAGTTGAGGTTCAGTTCATCTTCCCGGTGCTCGTAGAAGTCACGCGGAACGAAGTTCTTGGGGTTCTCGTAGGTGACCGTCTCTGCCCCCCGCAGCGTTTCCAGTGCGCTGGATTGCAGGAAGTGACGTTCTTCACCTGTCAGCCCCGAGGTGCCGTTTTGCAGATCGCGGGCCCCTTCAAGCGCATAGAAAATGTCATCCCCGATGGCGAGGAAGTGCTGCGTGCCCAGATCCTCGGCAGCGAACTCCGGGTGCTCGACGTCGATCACCCGGACCAGCACGACCTTCCCACCGGGCAGGGTGATGGACTTGGGCAGTTCGGTCAGATCGATCTCGGTGTCTTCGATGAGAATACGGTCCGAGGTCGGGTCGAAATCATCGATGCGACCGATGACAGGCGAATGATTTTGCTCGATATTCTTAAATTGGAACGTATCTTGCCCGACCCCGCCATAGGCATGATGGCTTTGCGTCCCGACGGCACCCGCGTTTTTGGTGACATCAAGAATCAACAGGTCATCGCCCGTGGCGCCGAACATGTGAATCTGGCCGATGTAAGGGACGGATCCTTCGAGTATGTCGTTTCCGGCAAAACCCGACAGTCCGGCACTCGCGTGGTCGTGGAGGCTGGGATCACGGTGGTGGATAAGGTGGTCGTTGCCGGGCCCACCGGTGATGTAGTGGGTCGAGTGGTTATCCGCGACGGTATGATCAACTACTGGAAGCGCATGTTTCATGACAGCCTTTCAGGCGTCGACGCCTCGAAGGCATCGGCTTTTGATGTTTTGGGTTGAAGAGGAAGGCGTGCCAGGCGGGTGGCTTCAGGATCTCCTGTCGCTCGCCCAGAGCGGCAAAGCGGGTGTCGGTATCTCTCGCGTCTGTTTCAGGGCAGATGGCACGAGGCGGTCGTGGGTTTGGTTTGGCCTATTGCGGTGGGGGGTGGCAGCTCGCGATCGTCTCAGTGAACAGCCACGACGTTCAGATTGGCGGCCATCAGGCCCTTGATCAGATATGGCGGAAGCGCGGGGCTTTGCGGCGTCACGGCCCCGAAAAGACGGCAGTCAGGTGTCGAAGTACCTTGCTGCGCGGCACCGGAGAGGATCAGGACCGGTAACGCGGGGCATTCTTCGCGAAAGTCCTGCAAATCTGCCAATGCGGTTTTCCGGTCGGATGCTGCATCGAGATCGAAGATCACCAGACCCCAATCCTGCGGACAGGCTTGTACGCTGTCGAACATCGCCTCGGGGTTCGTGCAGTGGTGCACCTCTGGGCCAAGCCCCGTCAAATTGGTCGCGATCTTGCGGCTCTGCTGCAGGTCGGCTGAAATCAAGGCGATCCGGAACGCCGTGTGGGCATCACAGCAGCTTGGGAAGGTCCGCCAGATTTCGGGGGTTTCGAAGGGCGTCGCGCCGTTTTCCGTCGGAGTCGACTGCGGAAGCTCCGGAGGGGCCGTGCGCGCGCTGCGGCGGACATGAAGCGCATAGAAGGTCAGGCACTGAAGGACGAAAGCGATCAAAACCGCTCCAAGCAGCGGCTGACCGACGACGACCAGCGCGACGATGGCGGCGCTCGAGACGACAATACCCAACAACAGCCCTGCACCTGCGATACCGGGGCGCTGTGGTGCGGACATATCCAGGATCGCCCCGCTCTCGGGCGCGAACTGGTGACTGACTGCTCGGCTTTTGGAAATGAACGGCAACTGCATATTCGGACATCCGATCTGAGAACTCGACATCTGGACCGGGGGAAGCTTTCAGGCGCGGAAGGACTTGCAGATACGCCAGAGATGCTGGACCCCTTGACCGCTTCAACGGCCACACCAGAAAGGTACGAGCCGCGAAAGCCCGATACTATTTGACCTCATGGGCTAGCCTAACGGCCAGTCACGTGGTCAGGTCGGGCAGCCTTCGGTGTAGTCAAACACCTTTATACAAGGCTTATTTGCGGTGTTTGCCGTTTGGGCACAAAGCGCCATGGGCAGGTATCCCCACGTTGCACCTGACCTAGGGTCTAGGTCAGAGAACAGGCAATCACGCGGCGGGCAGGCCGACACTTGCGCGCAAGAATCGGGTAGGCGGTGCGGTTTGCAGTAGCAGACAAGACGCCCGGATCACGCAAGCGAGGGCACATTACCCCTGTCAGGCCTCGCGAAAGGCGCGGTTGAAATAATCCAGCATCGGCTTGGCCAGATAGCTGAGCGGTGAGCGTTCTGCGGTGCGAAAATAGGCTTCCACCGGCATGCCGGGCAAAAGCGCCCGCCCCTCAAGCTTTTCCATCTCAGCTGCAAGAGGGGACACCTCGGCCCGGTAAAAGGCCAGACCTGTCATTTCGTCGGTGAAGACATCGGCAGACAGGCGCACGACCTCACCAAAAATCTCGGGCGCACGCCGCTGATCGAAGGATGTGAAGCGCAGCACGACCTCCTGACCGATCCCGACCTGATCGATATGACTTGCCGGGACACGTGCCGAGACGATCAAAGGCCGGTCCTGCGGGATCACATACATGATGGGTTCCGCAGGCGAGATGACGGCCTGCACCGCGGAAACGCGGCTGCCGAATATCACGCCCGAAACCGGACTGCGGATGCTCATCCGTGCAAGGGTTGCACGCAGCGACAGCCGATTTTCGATCAACTCACTTTCGCTTGCGCGCAGATCGCTCAGCATGGCGGTGGCCTCTTCGCGGTGCCGGGACTGCAATCGCAAGGCTTGGATCTCCAACTCCGCGATCTGCCCACGCAGCTGAGCGATCGACGCAGTAAGACTGCCAGTCTCGCCCAGAATGCGGGCGCGTTCGCGCCGCAGCGCCAAGACACGCGACGCCTGCGCTAGCCCCCGGTCCAACAGCGACTGACTGTCCGCGATCTCGGCATCCAGAAGGTCGGCCTGTTCACGGAAAGCCGCCAACTGCGCCTCCTTGCCGGCAATCCGGTTGCGACTTTGGGCGATCCCCTCGGTGATCAACGCGCGTTCACGATCCAGCGTCTCGCGGCGCGCCTCAAAAAGACTGGTCTGGCCGTCGATCAACCCGTCCAACTCAGGTTTCGTGGTGGCCAGTGTCGCCAAGGTATCGGGGACGGACAACGTCGCTCTGCCGTCACGCTCGGCCTCAAGCCGGGCAATGCGTGCCTGTATCTCGTAGAGCCGGGTTTCGACGACATTAAGGTCCGACTGCAACGCAGTATCATCCAGCCGCACCACGACGTCGCCCGCTGCGACCAGATCGCCGTCTTGTGCCAGAATCGCGCCGACAACACCCCCTTGGGGATGCTGCACGATCTGGCGCTTGTTCTCGACCTCGATGATACCCGGTGCGATCACCGCTCCCGCGATCCTGGCCTGCACGCTCCAGACGCCCAGGACTCCGATCAGAAAGGCCAGCGCGGCACAACCGATCAGGATCGGTCTGGCTGCGCTCCATCGCGGGGGGTCGCCAGTGGTCACGATACTTTCCTGTCGATCAGCCCGTCGCGCAGATCGTCGGCGTTGTGCAGCATTGCGCGCATCACCTCGTCCCGGGGGCCACTGGCCGTCATGCACCCCTGATCCAGCACGATAAGTGTATCGCAGGCAGAGATGGCCGCGGGCCGATGGGTCATCAGGATCACGCTGCACCCGGCCCGCTTGATGCGGCTCACGGTTCGGTTCAAAGCATCCACACCGTCGCTGTCCAGAGCCGAGTTCGGCTCGTCCAGAACCAGCAGGACCGGATCGTGATAAAGGGCGCGGGCGAGTGCGATACGTTGTGCCTGCCCCCCGGAAAGCTGGGTGCCGGGCCCATGAATGACCGTCTGATAGCCGTTCGGCAAGGTCAGGATCATCTCGTGTGCATTCGCCTGCCTTGCCGCATCGATGACCTTCGCGTCATCGAACTCTTGCGAAAGGCGCGCGATATTTTCGGCCACTGTGCCTGAAAAAAGCGTCACCTGTTGCGGCAGGTATCCGATATACCGCCCAAGCAAGTCGGGATCATACTGGTCGAGTGCAGCCCCACCCAGACGCACCTGCCCCGCCACGGGCTGCGTCAGGTTCATCAAAGCGCGCGCAAGCGTGGACTTCCCGGATCCACTTTTGCCGATGACCCCAAGCGCCTGCCCCGGATGCAGATCAAAGGTGATCCCTGACAGCGTGGGCGCGCGCGCCCCCGACGCGAAGACGGTGAGCCCTTTGACCTCTGCCCGCGCCACAGGTCGCGGCAGCGACAGAGCCCGGTCTGGAACCGTCGTTTCCGACAACAGATGGTCCAGCCGCTTCCATCCTGCAATCGAGCGCTGCACCAGCGGCCACTGTCCGATCGCTTGCTCGACCGGTGTCAGCGCGCGTCCCAAAAGGATCGACGCAGCGATCATCGCACCGGCGGTAAGTTCCCCCTGCAGGACAAGCCAAGCTCCCACCGCGACAATGGCCGATTGCAAAAGCAGGCGGAACGCTTTGGACAACGCCACGCATAAACCGGTCCGATCGCTGACTTGGACCGCAGCCTGCAAAGCCGTGAGCCGCAGACAGCCCCAGCGGGCCGCAACATCGCGGCGCATGCCCTGCGCACATATCAATTCGCAGGCTTGCTGCGCCTGATCGGCCAAAAGGCCGGCCTTGTCGGCCGTCACCTGTGCAACAGCGGATTTACCAGACGTCGTGAGGGTGTTGAGGACGGCGACGACGATCAGAAATCCACCACCCGCAAGCGCAAGCCAGCCCAGCACGGGGTGAAAAAGGAAAATCACCGCGACAAAGAACGGTGTCCACGGCAGATCGAAAAATGCCAGCATCGCCGGCGCGGCACAGGCCTTTTGCAAGTTTTCCAGATCGCGCAGGCCCGACGCCGAAGCCACTCGCGAAGGGGGGCAAAGCGACGCCTGCATCACCCCGTGAAAGACCCTACCGTCCAGCCTTGCCTGGAACTGCGCCCCGATGCGGGCCAGAACGCGACCGCGCGCGTAATCAAGCACCCCCAACAGCGCATAAAGCGCCACAACAAGACCAAAGAGCGCCAAGAGCGTTTCCTCGGATCGAGACCCAAGCACACGATCGTAGACCTGCAACATGAAAATCGGTCCGGTCAGCATCAGCAGATTCACAAAAACGCTGAAACCAAACACCACCCACAAGAGGCCATGCCCCTTTTCGCGCGCCCTACGCAGGCCTGAAATTCCGATGCTTTCCAACTTTTCCATCCACCTCGGATCGATCCTTGCATCAGAAATCCGAAGATTCGGTTCACAGCCTCAAGCCGCTCGGAAAATGGGCTCAAACGGTGCAGTCGGACACGGCAAATTTCGCTCGCCGGCATCGGGAGGGTATGAATGGAAAAGAGCTCGACGTCGTCCCTGAACAACAGATCCGGTTGCGGCCGCAAACCTTGGAGAAACCGCGACAACACGTACGCCAGCTCGCGGAAATAGCAGTGCAACTCGTTGCAATGCTAAAAAGCACAGGTCTGATAATAGTCTATGGCGGAGACGAAGGGATTCGAACCCTCGAGACGGTTTCCCGCCTACTCCCTTAGCAGGGGAGCGCCTTCGACCACTCGGCCACG
>JAIVHI010000040.1 GCA_020201155.1 Loktanella sp.
CTATACTGATCCGCCGACCGTCAAGGCCATGTGGGGCATGGTCGAGCGCATGGGCTTCAAAGGAGGGCGGGTGCTTGAGCCTGCCATGGGGATCGGCAATTTCTTTGGCCTGATGCCGCGCCCGCTGGAAAGCAAGAGCGACCTTACCGGGATCGAGCTTGACCGCCTGACCGGCGGCATGGCCAAGATCCTCTATCCACAGGCCAACATCTCGGTGAAGGGCTATCAGGAAAGCCAGACGCCGGATGACTTCTACGATCTGGTCATCGGTAACTGGCCATTCGCCCGGCAGGCCCCGGCGGATCGCCGCTATGACAGCCTTTCCCCGAGCCTGCATGACTATTTCTTTGTGAAAGGTTTGGATCAGGTTCGTCCGGGCGGGCTTGTCGTGGGGATCACCTCGGCGGGCACGATGGACAAGCAGGCGCGATCGGTGCGCATGCACCTTGCCAAAAACGCCGAGCTTGTCGCAGCTTACCGCCTCCCTTCGGGCGCGTTCAAGGAGTATGCCGGGACCGCCGTAGTGACCGATATCATCGTGCTGAAAAAGCGCGAGCGGCCGATTCCCGTGGTGCAGATGAGCGCGGCGGAACAGGCGTGGATCGACACCGAGGAAGTCCAAACGCCGGCGGGCCAAGCCGTGCGGGTGAACAAGTATTTTGCGGACAACCCGGCGCAGATCCTCGGGACGCTGAATTATGGCAGCGGCACGAGATATGGCCGCCCTGCCATGATTGTGGACCGTCCTGACAATCTAGCGGAAATTCTGGAGCAACTGCCCGAACGGGTGCCCGAGGGCGTCATGACGGAGGCCCGCCGGGGCGACGAGCCGCGGTTCGTGACGAACAACACCACTGACCGGGTTGGGTCGGTTATTGAGTCCAAGGGCAATCTCTACGTGTCCCGTGGCGACGTGATGACACCGCTTGCCGATGTGGCCAAGTACGAGGTCAAGGACAAGGCCAAGACCGCGGCGCGCGAGGATCAGTTGAAGCGCCTCGTCGGGCTGCGCAAGAAATACGGCGCGCTGATCGACGCCGAGCGCGACGGTCTGGCGAACACGGAAAAGCTGCGCAAGGATCTCAAGAAAGCCTACGAGGAATTTCGCGCGGCGCACGGCCCGATCGTCGATAGCGACGGTATCGCCATCATGTCGAGGCCGGCAATCCGCGATTCTCATGTGCCCACCCTGCGCGCCTTGGAAAACACCGACGGCATGCCGGCGAAGGTCATGACCGAAAGCACTGTCCGCGCGGTCACGCGCCCGGATAAGCCGACACTGCGACAGGCGTTCGTGCTGGCGCGCAACGAAAACGCCAATGTCGATCTGGAGCGCGTGGCGGACTTGGCGAAGGTCAGCGTCGATAAGGCGCGCGATGACCTGTTGGAAAGCGGCGCGATCTACCGCACGCCGGGCGACGGCTTCGAGGTGTCGGACGTCTACCTGTCGGGCAACGTGCGCCGCAAGATGCGCGAGGCGCAGGACGCCTTGCAGCGTGGCGAGGACATGCAGGCCAGCATCGACGCGCTGACCAAAGTCATCCCCGAGGATATCCCCTATTACCAGATCGAGGCCAAGCTGGGCGCGACATGGGTCTCGAATGACGCCTACCAACGCTACCTTGCCGATCGTCTTGGGCTGGCGGAAAGCGCGATTGGCGATCTGAACGTGCGGTTTACCGGCGGGACATGGAAAATCCGGTTTGAGAACAAGTCTTTCAACAACCGGGCCGAAGCGCGCACCGGGGCCGGGCATGAGCGGGTGAAATTCGACAAGCTGTTTCAGGCGGCGATGAACAACCAAACGCTCAAGGTCAAAGACAAGGACCGCGACGGCGGCGAAGTCTTAAACGAGCAGGCCACCAACGAGGTGAACGAAAAGGCCACCAAGCTGCGCGAGGACTTCTCGACATGGCTTTGGGAAGACCCCGAGCGCCGCGTTGACATGGAGTTTGCCTATAACGAGGCCATGAACGCGATCGCCATCCCGCAATATGACGGGTCTTTCATGGATTTCCCCGGCATGGCCCTCAAGCTGGGTGACCGGCCGTTTGATCTGCGCGAGCATCAAGTCAACGCGATCTGGCGCGGAATCGCCAACCAGCGCGGTCTATTCGCGCATGAGGTTGGCACCGGAAAAACCTTCACGATGGGCGGGATCGCGGTCGAAAGCCGCCGCTACGGCTTGGCCAAGAAGCCGATGATCTTTGCCCATAACGCCAATTCTGGGACGGTCGCCGCCGAGATCAACGAGATGTATCCCGGCGCCAAGGTTCTCTACATCGACAACCTGAGCCCCAAGGAAATCGACACGCAGATGCGCCGGATCGCCAATGACGATTGGGACGCCATCGTTGTGCCGCACTCGACCATTGATCGCTTCTCCATGCGCGAGGAAACGCTGAACGAATTGGCGCAGGAAGAGATCGCAGCCATGGAGGCCGAGGCGCTGGCCGCCGCAGAAGAGGATGGTGCGCAGATTTCCTTGGAAGACATGGACGACAAAGACGCCATGAAGAAGGTCCGCAGCCCGACCGCGAAAGACCTAGTGAAACAGCGGAACGCGATCATTGAGCGGATCAAGAAACAAGCGGCGAGGTCGTCGCGCGAGGGCGCGGTGCCTTTCGAGGATCTTGGCGTTGACATGATCATCGTCGACGAGGTTCACGAGTTCAAGAAGCCGCCGATCGTCACCAAGATGCAAATGAAGGGGCTGAACACAAAAGTATCGCAGCGGTCTACGCAACTACGGTTCCTAACAGACTATGTGAAAAAGAACCGCGCCGGAAAGGGCGTATTTACCTTCACCGGCACGCCGATCACCAACACGCTGACCGAAATCTACAATCAGATGCGGTACGTCATGGACGACGTGATGGCCGAAAGCGGCGTGAAAGAGTGGGACGCGTGGTTCAACACTTTCGCGGAAGCCGGGACGGACGTCGAGCTTGCCGCAGATGGCACCTACACCCCGGTCACGCGCCTTTCGTCTTTCGTGAACGTGGCCGAGTTGCGCCGCATGGCCGGCGAGTTCATGGATATCGTCTTTGCCGACGACATGCCGGAGTTCGAAAAGCGCAAGACGGAAGACGGAAAGACGCTTGCCTCGGACAACCTGACCAATGAGGACCGCGACGCGCTGGTGAACGGTCGCACGGAAAACCCGGTCGGGCGCCCCTACCGCAAGACAGTAAACGACATTGCCGAAATGGGGCCGGCGCAATCGCGGATCATGCAGGATCTTGTGAACCGATCAAACCGGTTCCGCAACGCATCGCCCAAGGAGCGGCGCGAAATTGGGCTTCGCGGCGATCCTGAAATGCCGATCCGGGTGGAGACCGATGCGGCTAAAGCCAGTCTTGACGTGCGCCTCTTCGACATGCGCGCGGTGGACGAGGAACAGTCCAAGGCCAACCGCAGCGTGCGGAACGTGCTGCGCCATCACCAAGAGCATCCTATGGCCACGCAGGCGATCTTCATGGAGAAAGGCTTTTCGGATTCTGCCACCAAGACCACGCGGGGGATTGACGACGAAAAGACAAAAGAGCGTATTCCGCAGCTTCATCTGGCCAAGGATATCAAGCAGAAGCTCATGGACGGGGGCGTGCCCGAGGGCGAAATCGCCATCGTGGACGGGTCCATGAACAAGGCCAAGCGCAAGGAGATCGCCGCCAATATGAACGATGGCACCGTGCGCGTCGTCATTGGCAGCACGGCGACCCTTGGCGTGGGTGTGAACATGCAACGCAACCTGCGCGCCATGCACCATCTTGACGCGCCGTGGATGCCCGGCGAGTTGACACAGCGCAATGGCCGCGGGGAGCGTCAAGGCAACCAGTGGAACACGGTTCTCGAATATCGGTACATCACCGAGAAACTCGACGGGCGGCGCTGGCAGCTTCTCACGATCAAGGACCAGTTTATCCGGGCATTTCTCAAAGCAGACCAGAACACGCGGATCATCGAGGGGGATGCAACGTCCGATCAGGAAGGCGAGAACGCCGACGAGTTGGCGCAGACCCTTTCGGACGCCGCCGGCGATCCCCGCCTTCTGATGATCAACAAACTGCAAAGCGACGTGGAACGGCTGGAGCGCCGCGAGCGCGCCCACACGCAAGGTACGGTGGACGCCAAGCGCAGGGCCAAGCGGTTGCGCGATATGGTCGAGATTGACCGCGACCAGCTTGCCACGCTGAAAGACGACGCCGCGCACGCCGCGCAACTCGCCGAGGCGGGTGCCTTCAAGGCGGAGATAGACGGGGCAACCTTTAAGGATCGCAAGGACGCGCTGGAAGCCTTGGATGAGGTGACGGACAACATCACCGCCGACATGAAGACCGGGCAGGTGAAGAAATTGCCCGTGTCGGTCAACGGCTTCGATTTGCAGGTCATGCACGATCCCGTCACCGGCCCGCAATACAGCGTCACGAGAAAGGGGAAATACCCGATTGGCAAGCCGTCGATCAGGTCGATCGAACAGACGGTGCGCAACCTTCCCCAGAAGGCCGATACGTTCGAGCAAACCAACATCACCGATCGGCTGGAATCAGCCGCACGGATGGAGGACGCCTCAAAGCAGCCGTTCGCCCAGGGAGAAACCCTCGGGCAAAAGCGCAAACAACTCAAGGCAATGCAGGAGGATCTTGAGGGCAATCCGGTGCCGCCGCCCGCATGGCTGCGCAACGGAGCCCCGCCTGACTCTATGGTCTATGTCGACGGCAAGCAACGCACGGTCACGGGCCACCGTTGGGACGATCAGGGATATTGGGTCATTACCGATGCCGGCGATGTATCCTACGACCGGGCGCGCGATGCAGACGGCGTGCGCATTTTTGATGATGTGGATTTCGCCGCACCGATCGTGGCGGAAGACCAAAGCGCCGCCCCCCAAGGCCGCCGCACCGATACCGACGCGACACCTGCCCCCTTCACCCGCGCCGCCGCCGCCAAACTCCAGGCCGATCTCCAGCAGGAGCTTGACCAGATCGGCATAGGTGGGCGCGTGCGGCTGCGCGTGGCCAAGGCGTTCAAATACGACGGCAAGACGCTTGACGGGTATTTCCACGAGGGCGTGATCGGCGTGGGTGCCGGGTCCGACGTGGGCGCGCGCGGTGTCATGCGGCACGAGGCGATCCATGCGATGCGCAACCGCGCCTTGTGGGGCCGGGATTACGGGCTGTTCACCAAGGACGAGTGGCAGGCCATGGTGCGTGCCGCGCGCAACAACAAGAGGATCCGCGACCGGATAGAGCGTGGCTATCCCGACCTGAACACGCCGCAGAGGTCCGAGGAAATGGTGGCCGAGGCGTTCCGCGAATGGATGGACGCGCGCGACACCAACGACGCCAGCGGGCGGGCCTTCGACAAGCTGCGCCGGATCGTCGAGGCGTTTATCAACGCGCTGCGCCGCAACGGGGCCAACGAGGCCGCACAGGTGTTCGAGCGCATTAGGTCGGGCGAGATCGGCGGGCGCGGCCCGGACGGGCCCGGCGGGCGCGCGGCGCGCGGCCCGGCACAGCGCCGGCGCGATCCGGTGCAGGCCCGGCGCCGCGATGATCCCTCGTCACCCGCGGGCGTGCCGATGGGCAACCACCGGACGTGGCGCAAGAAGGGCCGTGAGTTGTGGGATGATTTTCTGACCGACACCGCCATGGGCGGCGGCCGGATGGGCAAGGCCAATATGCTGGCGCTGGTGCCTGGGCGTCCGCTCTTCGAGGAATTGGGGCGCAACCTGCCATCGGCACAGGTCTATCTCAAGCTGAAAGACCTGATGGACACGATGCGGCAGGAGTACCACGCCAAGACGGACGACGTGGCGCGTGACTGGATCCGCAAGGCCGGCAAGGACACCGAGGCCAACGGGCGCATGATGGAGTTGATGCACAGTTCGACTCTTGCCGGTATCGACCCGTCCGTAGAGTTCGACCCGGCTGACTATTCCAAGAAGGCCAACAAGATCCGACTTGCCGATTACGAGCGCCTGCGCGCCGATTTCGAGGCGTTGCCGCAGACGTTCCAAGACCTGTTTCGCAAGGTGCGCGACGATTACGGCGAGATCGCCGACGAGTTCGAAAAGGCCATCATCGAGAACATCCAGAACGCCCAAAGCATCGCCGTGAAGCGGGCGCAGCGCGCGCATGACAAGGAGGTCCAGCGCATCACCGACGAGGGGCTGACCGGCAAGGAAAAGCGCGACGCGCTGGCCGAGGCCGAGTCCCGGCTGAAACAGGCCAAGGCGCGCACCGGCTGGGCGCAGAACGCGCGGATTGCGGAGATGCGGCAGCAGTTCGAGAGCAACCGCCTGTCGGGCGTCTATTTCCCGCTCGCCCGCTTCGGCAAGTATTTCGTCGCGGCGCGGGACGCCAAAGGCAAGGTCGTGTCGTTCTCCCGGTTTGAGAAGCAGGGCAAGCAGCGCGAGGAAGCGCAACGCCTTGAGGCCGAGGGCTTCACCGTGGATAGCGGCGTGCTGGGCGCGACCGACACCGATCTGAAAACAATGGTCGATCCGGCCTTCGTGGCCGACATGGAAAACCTCATGGCGACATGGGACGTGGAACCGGCGGTCATGGACACGCTCTGGCAGAAATGGCTGGAAACCCTGCCCGACCAGTCCATCCGCACCAGCCGGATCCACCGCAAGGGGCGCGAGGGCTTCCAAAAGGACGCGCTGCGCGCCTACACTCACCATATGTTCCACGGCTCGCACCAGCTTGCCCGCCTGAAATACGGGCTCCAGATGGAAGATGCGATCGACGAGTCCTATACCGAGGCCGCGCAAAGCAGCGATTCCAACCGCGCGACGCTTGTGGTCGACGAGATGAGCCGCCGGCACAAGTGGACGATGAACCCGCAAGTGTCGAGCGCCTCGACGGCGGTGACGTCTCTGGCCTTCGTGTGGTATCTCGGGGCAACCCCGGCGGCGGCCATGGTCAACTTGACACAGACCACGATCATGGGCATCCCAATCATGAATGCCGCGTTCCAGAACGCCAGCATTTCCGAGATCACGCGACAGCTCGGCCGGGCCGGGCATGACTTCGTGTCGGGCCGCGGCGAAGCAAGCGACTCGAGCCGGCTGACGCAGGACGAAAAGGACGCGCTGGCCGAGGCGCACAAGCGCGGGATCATCACCCGCACGCAAGGCCACGAGCTTGCATCGGTGGCCGAGACCGGAGTTGAATACAGCGGTCGCCGCGAAAAGGTCATGCGGTTCTTCTCGTACCTCTTCCACAAGGCCGAGGTTGCCAACCGTGAGGTGACATTCCTTGCCTCGTATCGGATTGCGCGGGCGGAGGGCGGCACCACGGAGGGCGCGGTCGACAAGGCTGGCAGGGTGACGTGGAAAACCCATTTCGACTATCAGGGCAGTTCGCGCCCGCGGTTCATGCAAGGCGACTGGCCGCGCGTGTTCCTGATCTTCCGGCAGTTCCAGGTCAACGCGATCTATCGGCTGTTCCGTGACACCTACCAGACATTCGAGGGCAAAACCCCGGAAGAGCGGCGCGAGGCCAAGGCGCAGCTTGTCGGGATCACCCTGTCGATGATGGCGCATGCCGGGATCACCGGGACATGGGGCTACGGACTGATTACCATGCTGATGGCTTTGTTCTTCCCCGGCGATGACGACGATATTGACGAATGGCTGCACGACGCGCTTCTTCTGGAGGGCAACGGGACCGGCACGGCGGCATGGAATTACGCCATGGGCATGGCGCTCAAAGGTGTGCCGGGGCAGATCAGCGGCGCGGCTCTGTCCGAGCGGATCGGGATTCCGAACCTCTGGTTCCGGGGCCCGTTCTACGACATGGACGCGCAAGACACGACGCAGCACTACATCAACGAGCTTCTCGGGCCGGCGGCAAGCATGGTGTTCAGCGCGGGCCGGGGCTTGCAATACCTGTCGGAAGGTGACTGGTGGCGCGGCAGCGAGGCTATGGTTCCAAAGATAGCCAAGGATATCTCCAAGGGCGTGCGCTACGGCATGAACGGCGTCGAGACGCGCAACGGCGATCCGATCCTCGAAGACGTGTCGCCCTACGATTCCATCGTGCAGGCCATGGGCTTCACCCCGGCCAAGTTGGCCGAGCGGTACGACGACATGAGCCGCATGCGCGACAAGGAGCAGGCCATCATCCGCGAGCGGTCCAACCTGCACGGCGATATTGCCAAGTCGGTTGACGCCGGCAAGGGGCTGACACCGGCGCTCTTGAAGCGGGTCCGGGCCTTCAACAAGAAGTATCCGACGTTCCCGATCAAGGGCTCCACGATCCGGCGATCAATGGGCGCCCGGCAACGCTGGAGCGAAGGTGTTCGAGGCGGCGTGAACATCAACGAGAAGCTGCGCCCCGGTATTGAGCAACGCGCAAGATGTGTGCTGCAAGCTGACTTTCACCAAGTCGAGGCTTTGCAATGCCAGATACTTGCGCCGTTACGGGCTCCATCAGGGATATAGGGTTTCAGCCCGAGGAGGGCGCGATTGTGCGCATTTCCTCGGTCGGGCGCACCGCAACCCGGCAGGCGGATTCGCTGATCCTTCCCGATGTGATTGAGATCACCACGGACGCCAGCGGTGATCTTGCTCAAAACTTGGTGCCGGGGCCGTATCGCATGGAGGTGTACGCCCAAGACGGGGCAAACTCCACCCCGATCAAACTCACGGTCCCCGACGCGACGACGGCGATCCTTGCGCAAATCATCAACCTCCCCTTGCCCCCGTCTCTCAACGCGGCGGAACAGGCCGTTCTGGACGCTCAGGCGGCGCGTGACGCAGCCAATGCGGACGCGGCGGCCACAGCAGCGGATCGCGTTGTCACCGGGCAGGACGCCACCGCCACAGCGGCGGATCGAGTGCAGACGGGCCTTGATGCTACCGCCACCGCAGCGGATCGCGTTGCGACGGGCGAAGACGCGGCACAAACAGCCCTTGACGCGCAATCTACCGCCGCAGACCGAACGCAGACCGGGCAAGATTCTGCCGACGCGACAACGCAGGCTGGCATTGCGACCACCAAGGCAGGCGAGGCAAACACAAGCGCCCAGACCGCCACGACGCAGGCTGGCATTGCGACCACCAAGGCAGGCGAGGCGTCTACCAGCGCCTTGCAGGCCGAGACTTTCGCGGCGGGCAGCGAGCTTCGCGGTGCCGTTGGCAACCTTTCCGCCGTGCTGGGGCAGGTGGCAGGGCAGATACCGGCGCTGGAGGGCAAGGTGGCGGGCGCCGACGGTGCCGCTGAGCCGGGCCTCCTCGCGTTGATGTGGGCTGGGCAGATTTCCAAGCAAGTCAACGGCGGGCAGGCCGTGCTCAAGGGCGGCACCTTGGCCGACCCGGCCCTGCGCATCGGCAGCGCCGGGATCTACTCATCGGCGACAGACACGCTGTCTGTTGCCATCGCAGGGGTCGAGGTGGTGCGCTTCACCGCATCCGGTCTCACCATCTTCGGCACAATAACGGAGGCGTAAAGCCATGAGTTTCAAACTGAACCAACAGCCGGTCGCGGGCGAAAGCTACGTGCGCTGCCCGCAGGTTGTCATCGACAATCGCCTTGGCAGGACGCCCGTTGTTACGTTTCACCGAGAGCAGGTGATTGGCCTCGGCGGGGGCAACGTGCAGCGCTACCCCCTGCCGCCGCGCCCACTGCCATTCGATTCGGCGGCATCCGTGCCGGTGATCAACCCGGAGACCGGCGAGCCAACCGGCGCGACAATCACGCAAGGCGAGCTTTATGCGCTTGTCTTCTCGGTCTTCATTGCCGCCGAGACCACCCTCAATGAAGAGGAGCCCCTCCAATGACCGCAATCCAGGACGACCTGCGCCGCCAAGTGGAAACCATGTCCGGCGGCGACATGACGGTACGCTTCACCGCAAGCGGTCAGCCCAGCTACTTCTACCGGATGCGCAAATTCAACGTCCAGGATTTGGACGCTTCGCTCGGCACAGGGGTGCACCCCGCGTTTGTCGTCGGCGGCGTTGAGAAGGACGAAATCCTCGTCGGCGTGCATCAGGCCGCAGAGGTGGGCGGGGAGATGGTTTCGCAGGCGGGCCTCGTGCCGCGTGTGAACAGAAATCACGATCAGGCCGTGACGCTGGCCCGCAACACCGGCGCGGGATTCTGCGTAGCCACGACGCCGATGTATGCCGCCCTCGCTCTGCTTGCGCGGTCAGACTTTCGCTTTCCGCGCGGCAATAACGACGATGGGCGGGCGTATGATGCGCCCGACGAGTTCGGCGTCGATGACAATGGCAATCCAACCGAGGGCGGCGGGGCGACCGTCATTCGGGCGGGCAGCGGACCGGTCACATGGAACTATCCGCCCACCCCATTCGGCGTGCAGAACCTCAACGGCAACGTCTGGGAGTGGTCGCCGGGCCAGCGCATTGTCGACGGTGAAATCCAGATCATCGCGGATAACGACGCGGTGCTGGCGGCGACCGATCTTTCGACCACCGGGCCGTGGCAGGCCATCGACAAGGATACTGGCGCACTGGTGGCACCGGGGAGCGCCGGGACGGTGCATTACGCCGAGAGCGGCACGGCGGCGGGAACGCTCGTATGCTCAAGCGGTTCGGCGTTTTCCAGCATGACAGCGCATGGTGTCGGCGCAGCGGCGCTTGAGCGCCTGAAGCAATACGGCTTGATGCAGCCGGGGTCGCCAATCGAAAGTGATGGCTTCAACATCAACATGTCAGGTGAGCGCCTGCCGCTCCGTGGTGGCCGCTGGGCCGGCGGCTCCGGGGCCGGGGTCTTTGCCCTGGACTTGAGCAGCGCCCGGTCGGTCTCGGGCACGATCATCGGCTTCCGCCCCGCTTTCGTAATCTGAAATCCGACCCCCTGAAATCTGAGGTCCGCGCGATAGCGCGGGCCATGACGCCCAAAGAGAGATTGCACGTGGAAGACTTGAAGATCAGGCAAAAATGCGAGGAAATGATCGCATACGGCTATGTCGCCTTACGGCAATTCCCGAAGTTTGAGCGGCACGTGCTGGGCGCTGAAATCCGCAACGCCATGTGGAGCGTGCTGCGGATGATCATCGTCACCAACAAGCGATACCACAAGAAGACGACGATGCAGGATCTGGATGCAGAACTCGATCTGTTGCGCAGTCAAGTCAGGACCGCATTTGCGCTGCGCTACATCGACCTCAAGAAATACGAAACATGGTCCCGCCACATGGACGAGGTGGGGCGCATGATCGGCGGCTGGTTCAAGTCGCTGAGCAGAGGGGCTGCGGGCCATGCATGAGCGCCTGCCGCTCCGTGGTGGCAACTGGAACAACGGCTCCAAGGCCGGGGTCTTTGCCCTGAACTTGAACAACGCCCGGTCGAACTCGAACACGAACATCGGCTTCCGCCCCGCTTCCGGGGATCGCCAGAAGGCGGATGCTTACGAGCTACCGCACAGAGCACCCTCGAAAGGACCCGCAGTCCTCGGCCAAGTGCCGAAAAACATGAACAGGCCGGGGTGTCGCAGTAGCTGTTCGCGGCGACCCCTCGCCCCGGCCGCCTGAAGGGAGAAAAGGGTTGGCGACAACATATAACAACCTTTGGCCGCAGATCGTCGAGTGGTCGTCGCT
>JAIVHI010000041.1 GCA_020201155.1 Loktanella sp.
GTGGACCCCCTTGGGGCCGCGTGCGACAACGAACCGTCCAGCGAAGGAGAACGCCATGTCATTCGGTAAAGGTTGTCATCTGCATCTGATCGACGGATCGGCCTATATCTTTCGCGCCTTTCACGCGCTGCCGCCGCTGACCCGCAAGTCGGACGGTTTGCCGACGGGCGCGGTGAGCGGTTTTGTCTCGATGCTGCAGCGGTATATCGAAAACAACACCGGAGCGGATGCGGCGACCCATGTGGCGGTGATCTTCGACAAGGGCAGCCACACCTTCCGCAACGACCTTTATGACCAGTACAAGGCCAACCGGGATGCCATGCCCGAAGACCTGCGTCCGCAGATTCCCCTGACGCGCGAGGCCACGCGGGCCTTCAACATCGCCTGCGAAGAGATCGAAGGCTTCGAGGCGGACGACATCATCGGCACCCTGGCCCATATGGCGCGCGACGCCGGTGGTCGGGTCACGATCATCTCCAGCGACAAGGACCTGATGCAGCTTGTGGGCGACGGGGTCGAGATGCTGGATCCCATGAAGAACAAGCGGATCGATAACGAAGGCGTGGTCGAGAAGTTCGGCGTGGGGCCGGACCGGGTCGTGGACGTTCAGGCGCTGGCGGGGGATTCTGTCGATAACGTGCCCGGCGCGCCGGGGATCGGGATCAAGACGGCGGCGTTGTTGATCAACGAGTTCGGCGATCTTGATGCCTTGCTGGAGCGGGCGGGCGAGATCAAGCAGCCCAAGCGGCGCCAGACGCTGATCGATCATGCCGACCAGATCAGGCTGAGCCGTGAGCTGGTCAAGCTTGATTGCGACATGGAGCTGCCCTTCGGGCTGGACGATCTTGAAATACAGGACCCCGATCCGGAAAAGCTGTTGGGCTTTCTGGCCCAGATGGAATTCCGCACGATCAGCAAGCGGATCGCAGAGCAACTGGGCCAAGAGGCCCCGGTCATCGAGGCCAGTGCCCCTGCCGCGGTCGCGGCGGCGACGGATCTGCCAGGCGCCCCCGACCTGCCGTTCGACCACGCCAACTACGAAATGGTGGGCGACGCGCAGGCACTGCAGGTCTGGATCGACCGTATCCGCGAGCGGGGCTACGTGTCGGTCGATACCGAGACGACCAGCCTTGACGAGATGACGGCCGAACTGGTCGGCGTGTCACTGTGCGTCGATGCGGGCACGGCCTGCTATATCCCGCTGGCGCACAGGCCAGAGGGCACGGGCGATCTTTTCGGATCGGACGATCTGGCCCCCGGCCAGATGACGCTGGAAGATGCGCTGGCGGTTCTCAAGCCGGTGCTGGAGGACCCGTCGGTCCTGAAGATCGCGCATAACATGAAATACGATCTCAAGGTGCTGGGCCGCTACGGCATTGCCGTGCATCCGATCGAGGATACGATGCTGTTGAGCTATGCCCTGCACGCGGGGTTGCATAATCACGGCATGGACCTGCTGTCCGAGCGCGCGCAGGCGTCAAGGTCGACCGCAACACGCTGTCGCGCATGTCCAGCGCCTTTGCTCAGAAGATGGCGGGGCTGGAGGCTGAAATCTACGAGCTTGCCGGACGCACGTTCGCCGTCGGAAGCCCCAAGCAGATCGGCGAGGTCCTGTTCGACGAGATGGGCCTGACCCTGCCCGACGGCAAGATGCCCAAGAAGGGCAAGACCGGCGCATGGTCGACGGGGGCCGATATTCTTGAAGATATGGCGACGATCCACGATCTGCCGCGGCGGATTCTGGACTGGCGGCAGGTGTCGAAGCTCAAATCGACCTATACCGACGCGCTTCAGGATCACATCAATGCCGAAACCGGGCGCGTGCATACGTCTTACTCGATTGCGGGGGCGAATACGGGGCGTCTGGCATCGACCGATCCGAACCTTCAGAACATCCCGATCCGGTCCGAAGAAGGCCGCCGCATCCGCGAAGCCTTTGTCGCGGAAGAGGGAAAGCTGCTGGTTGCGCTGGACTACAGCCAGATCGAACTGCGGATCCTCGCGCATGTGGCCGGCATCGAGGAGCTCAAGCAGGCGTTCCGCGACGGGGTCGATATTCACGCGCTGACCGCGTCCGAAATGTTCAACGTGCCGCTGGACGAAATGACCCCAGAGATTCGCAGGCAGGCCAAGGCGATCAACTTCGGTGTGATCTACGGGATCAGCGGCTTCGGGCTGGCCCGCAACCTGCGGATTCCCCGCTCTGATGCGCAGGGCTTCATTGACCGCTATTTCGAACGCTTCCCCGGTATTCGCGCCTACATGGACGACACCATCGCCTTCGCCAAGGAACATGGCTTCGTGCAGACCCTTTTCGGGCGCAAGATCAACACGCCCGAGATCAATGCAAAGGGTCCGCAGGCAGGCTTCGCCAAGCGCGCGGCCATCAATGCGCCGATCCAGGGCACGGCGGCGGATGTGATCCGCCGCGCGATGATCCGCATGCCCGCCGCGATCGAGGGCCAGCCGGCCAAGATGCTGCTGCAAGTGCACGATGAACTGCTGTTCGAGGTCGAAGAGGGTGCGGTCGACCGTCTGATCGACACGGCCCGCGGGGTGATGGAAAACGCCGCCGACCCGGCAGTGAAGCTGGATGTCCAGCTCTCCGTGGATGCGGGGCAGGGTCAAAGCTGGGCGCAAGCGCATTAACCGGGTTTATCTCGCGGCGGTTTAACTGCCATGATTGTCCGAGAAACCAAGGAGGCGACCGTGAGCGATACCAGAAAACTGCCCAGCCTCGGGCTGGCCCTGCTGCCCGTGGTGCTGACACTGGGACTGCTGGCCTTGCAGCTGTTCTATTACGGCGACTTCACGCCGCATATTCCGCTGATCATCGGACTTGCGATCACCTCTCTGCTTGGGCGACTGCGCGGGCAGGGCTGGTTCGACATCCGCGAAGGGATCTTTCACGTCATCCATGTGTCGATGCCGTCCCTGGCGGTTCTGATCGTCGTGGGCATGATCATCGGGGTCTGGATCGCTTCGGGCACCGTGCCGACGCTGATCTACTACGGCCTGACCTTGCTCAATCCTTCGGTCTTCCTGTCAGCCGCCATGATCCTTTGCGCCATCGTCTCGCTGTCGCTGGGGACAAGCTGGGGCACCGTGGGCACGATCGGTCTGGCGCTGATGGGCATCGGGGCCGGCTTTGACGTGCCGGCCTACTGGACCGCAGGGGCCGTCGTGTCGGGCGCTTTCTTCGGCGACAAGATTTCACCGCTGTCAGATACCACCAACCTTGCACCCGCCGTGACCGGCGTCACCGTGTTCGATCACATCCAGAACATGCTGCCGACGACGGTGCCCGCGATGCTGATCGCCTTGGTGATCTACAGTCTCGCGGGGTATTTCATCATGGGCGAAGGCGACACGTCCTTCGTGGCGATCGAGGCGATCACCTTGGGCCTTGATGAACGCTTTGCGCTGGGCCTCGTACCGTTGCTGCCTGCCTTGATCGTCGTGGCGCTTGCGCTGACCAAGCAACCGCCGCTGCCATCGCTGTTTTCGGGCGTTATCGCAGGCGCGCTTGTCGCTATCTTCTGGCAGGGCGTCGGCCTGCATGACGTGTTCACCTACGCGCAGTCCGGTTTTGCCATCGACACCGGCATTTCCGACATCGACAGCCTGCTGAACGCCGGGGGGATCCAGTCGATGATGTGGACCATCTCGCTGATGCTGATCGCGCTGGGCTTTGGCGGCGCGCTCGAGCGGACGGGCTGTCTGGAGGCGATCATCAACGCCATCGTCAAGCGCGTGACAAGCTTCAGCGCCGTGCAGACCAGCGCGATCGGCACCAGCTTTGCCACGAACCTTGTCGCGGGCGACCCCTATATTTCGATCGCCTTGCCGGGCCGGATGTATGCGCCCCTTTACCGCGGCATCGGCTATTCGACCCTGAACCTGTCACGGGCTGTGGAAGAGGGCGGCACGCTGATGTCGCCGCTGATCCCGTGGAATGCCGGTGGCGCCTTTGTCATCACGGCGCTTGGACTGGGGATCATGGATGGGAACCTGACGAACCTGCTTTATATCCCGCTCGCCTTTGCCTGCTGGACCGCTCCGATCATCGGCGTGTTCTATGCCGTCACAGGGCTCTTTTCGCCCCGCGCGTCGGATGAGGAGCGGGCGACATGGAAAGAGCAGAACGAGGATGTGAAAGACATGGAAGGCCATGCGCTGATGTCGTGAAACGACCTCGGATCGGGCGGAACCGCCCGGTCCGACCATGCGTTCCCTTGATGAAACAACTCAAGGAGACCGTCATGAGCGACGACAAACAGGAATTCTTCGACCGGCTCGACAAAGTTCAGGCAGGAATGCTGGGTCTGACCAAGGATGGTGAGACCGTCCCGATGGCCCCGCAACTGCGTAAGGACCAAGACGGCAAGATCTGGTTCATCACGGCCCAAGGCACAGATCTGGTGCAGGGCGTGGCGGCAGGCCCGCAAGAGGCGCGGCTTGTCGTGGCCGACAGCGAATCCGGCCTTTACGCGAACGTCGAAGGCAAACTGAGCCTGAGCCACGATCCAGATGTGCTGGACGAGCTTTGGTCACCGATGGCGGCTGCCTGGTTCGAGGATGACCGCAAGGACCCCGACGTGCGACTGCTGTGCTTCGAGCCGTCCTTTGCTGCGTGCTGGTTCAACACCACGAGTGGCGTGAAATTCCTTTACGAGATTGCCAAGGCGAACCTGTCCGACACCCAGCCCGACACGGGTCGCAAGACGGAAGTCCGGTTCTGAACGGCTGACATCACCAAGAAAGAAAGGCGGGGAACATCCCCGCCTTTTTTGTTTTCGACGATCGGAGTATCGCTTTAGTTGACGTTCGTGCCTTCGATCAGGTTCGCGTCCTGCCGCTTGGCCGAAGCGATTTCGATGCGGCGGGGCTTCAATGCCTCGGGGACTTCACGCACGAGGTCAATGTGCAGCATCCCATCGGCGTGGGATGCGCCCGTCACCTTGACATGGTCGGCAAGGGTGAACCGGCGTTCGAAGGCGCGGGTGGCGATGCCGCGATGCAGGAACGTCCGCTCTTCACTGTCGTCTTCCGCCTTGCGGGCGGTGACGACCAATGCGCGATCCTTGACTTCGATGGACAGGTCGTCCTGTGCAAAGCCAGCCACGGCGATCGAGATGCGCCATGCATCGTCGTCGGTCTTTTCGATGTTGTATGGGGGGTAGCCCGACTGGCCGACATCGGACGCCAGGGCGCGATCCATGAGGTCGGCGATCTGATCGAAGCCGACAGAGGCACGGTAAAGGGGGGTAAGGTCGAGTGTTCGCATGGGGTCATCCTTCATCAAGCGATAACGAAATGCCTTCCCCGTGGGGACAGGCGGTCAGGTCCGAGGCCCGAAAGAGGCACCTCGTATCACTGATGTAGGTAACCTGATTTCACCGTTCAAGAGCGTCAGGGCCGCACGAATTTCGCGCCCGTGTCGTTGCGCTGCCCGACCGACAACAAGCGGGAGCTGCCGCCGGGGCGGGCGGGACCGAAGGCTGCGAAATGCGCCATCAGCGCATCGAGCGGCCCGTCCAGTGACGTGCCCAGCGATACGGGCGCCCCTTCCAGTTCCGCCATCGCAGAGACAACGGATACGATCTCTGCCCGGCCCTCGACGATTCGAAAGACCGGTGCGCCGGACGATCCGAAATCGACCGAACAGGTCATGGCGACCACGCCGCGCTGTTTTCCGATGACGTTGCAGACATCTTGCAACGAAGGCGCGTTTTCGCGGCCTCGTCCGTAGGATACGATGCCGATCCGTTCGCCTGCGTCCGGTTGCGGCGCGATGGAAAACGGTTGGACACGCGACAAGCGGATGGCCTGATCGAGCTCGAGAACGGCGATGTCCACCGCCACATTGTCCGTCCTGTCGGTCGGATCGAAGGCATAATCGGGATGCACGGCAAGGCGGCTGACGCCGCGTGTCGCGTCCGCACGACCGCCGCGCAAACCGGCTGAAAAGGTAATCCGTTCCGCCGTGACAGGCGTGCCGTCGAAATCGAACAGGCAATGCGCTGCGGTCAGGATCATCGTCTCGCGGATCAGCGCTGCCGTGCAGAAGCCCTTGCCCGCGATATCCAGACGGCCGACAGCCTCCCACCCGCGATTGGCCTCGCCCGTGTCCAAAGACACGAGCGGGGTGTCCTGGGCGTGAAGCGGACCCGAGACAAGGGCGAGAGCGAGCAGAATGCGTTTGATCATGCGGGCCTGTGTGCCACGGGAAAGCGGCCCGAGGTGGGCAGGATTGCGGCTTTAGCGGAGAATTGGAACAGGTGCGTCTTTTTCGCCATGCGCGCAGAGGGCGGGGGGCTTCGGCCCACCCGTCGCCCAGTCCAAAAGCTCGACTGTATGGACGATCGGGGCACTGCTGCCCGATCCGATCTGCATCATGCAACCGATGTTGCCGGCAGCGATGACCTGCGGTTTCAGGGCTTCGAGCGTGCGGAGCTTGCGGTCCTTCAACTGGCCCGAGATTTCGGGCTGCATCAGGTTGTATGTGCCCGCAGAGCCACAGCAAAGATGCGGGTCAGCCGGTTCCAGCACCGTAAAGCCGGCGCGTTTCAACAGGTCCTTGGGGTAGGTCTTGATCTGCTGGCCGTGCTGCAACGAACAGGCGGCGTGATAGGCGACGCGCATCCCCTCGCCGGTGGCGGTGGGCGTGGATGGCAATCGCGGCGCATCGGTGCCCGCGATCCCGCCCTTGGCGACATTGAGGTCGATCCGGGGGCAGTCGCCGGGCATCAGGTCCATCAGGACTTCGCTGACATCTTTGGCCAGATCGGCCACACGCGCCGCGTCTTCTGCCATGTCGGTGTTGCGGAACATGTGACCGTAGTCCTTGACCGTGGTGCCGCATCCGCTGGTGTTGATGACGATGGCGTCCAGCCCGTCTGCGTCGGCCTCCGCGCACCAGGCCTTGATGTTGCGGGCGGCAAAGGCGTGGCTGCTGTCTTCCTTGCCCATATGATGGGTCAGCGCACCGCAGCATCCTGCCCCCTCGGCCACGACGACCTCGGCGCCCAGACGGGTCAGCAGGCGGATCGTCGCGTCGTTGATATCGGTGTTCAGCGCCTTTTGTGCACAGCCCGTCATCAGCGCGACGCGCATCTTCCTGTCGGAGGCGGGAAAGGTCTGGGGGTCGTCGTTGCGGCTGACGGGCGGAATTGTCTTGGGCGCCATCGCCAGCATCGCGCGCAGCCGCGGATCGGGCAGGAAGCGCGCAAAGGGCCGCCCCAGTTTCGCGCCGAGCAACGCCAGCCGGAACCGGCGCGGATAGGGCAGCACTTGGGCCAGCACCCACCGCAGGGCGCGGTCGTGCCAGGGGCGGGTGTAATGCTCTTCGATATAGGCGCGGGCGTGGTCGACAAGGTGCATGTAGTGCACCCCGGACGGACAGGTCGTCATGCAGGCAAGGCAGGACAGGCAGCGGTCGATATGTTTGACCGTCTTGGCGTCGGGGACACGTTCGTTTTCAAGCATGTCCTTGATCAGGTAGATGCGCCCGCGCGGGCTGTCCAGCTCGTCACCCAGCACCTGATAGGTGGGGCAGGTGGCCGTGCAGAACCCGCAGTGGACGCAGGCGCGCAGGATCTCGTTGGCGCGGGCGGTGCCGGGGTCTTCCAGTTGTTGCGGTGTAAAGGTTGTTTGCATGGGATCAGGTCGCCCCTTCAGATTGGCGGGTCGGGGCGCTGACGGCGTTCCTTTGGTTCAGGATGGCGCGCGGATCGAACTTGCCCATCAGCCCGTCGGTCAGGGCGGCAAGCGGTGCGGGTTCAGGCTCGAAGGTCGGGATGTCGGGGGCGCCGGTGCGCAGGCAGGTGGCGTGCCCGACATAGGGCGCAAGCGTCGCGCGCAGGTCGCAGCCTTCGGGGACGACCGCCCAGATCAACCCGCCACCCCAGTCGAGTTGATACTGCGCCCCGTCGGGCAGGCGGGCGATCAGATCCGGGGCGTGTGACGGACGCACCGATATCCGCCAGATATCGCCGGGTCGCGACGCCAGCGCGCGGACATCGCGGATGTCTGACCAAAGGTCCTTCGAGATTTGCGCGTCGGTGACGCTTTCGTGCGTCCCGAACCGCGACAGGGCGTCAGACAGCGCCTTCAGCCTGTAGGATACGCTGTCAGCGAACCCTTCCAGCCGCAGGCAGGTGCGCGCGCCCTTGTCGCTGGGGACGTAGGCGGCTCCGGTGACCTCGAACGGTGTTCCGAAGGCGTCAGACATCGCGGCGACAGCCTCGGCTGGTGACAGGCCGTCGATGGCAAGTGTCGCGGTGGTTTCAGGGCGCGGCAGCACCTTGAGCGACACTTCCGTCAGCACGCCCAAGCGGCCGAAACTTCCGCACATCAGCTTGACCAGATCGTAACCGGTCACGTTCTTCATCACGCGCCCGCCGTTGCTGACGACCGTCCCGTTGCCGTCGACGAAGCGGACGCCAAGGCAGAAGTCGCGCGCGGCCCCCACCGCCACGCGGCGCGGGCCCGAGACATTGGCCGCCATGACGCCGCCGATGGTCGGCGCGCCGGTGCCGCCCAGCAGGGGGCGGTGATCCATCGGCTCGAAGGCCAGCCTTTGGTCGTGGGCGGCAAGCGTTTCTTGGATCACATCCACCGGCGTCCCGGCGCGAGCGACCAGCGTCAGGGCACCGGGATCGTGAAGTGTCACACCCGTCAATGCCCCAGTCGAAAGGTCGTTTCCGCGGGCAGGCCAAATCGGTCGCGTGCCCCCTCCGACGATGCGCAAGGGGGCGTCAGCCTCGCGGATCACGCGGGCAAGCGCCTCTTCGGTGTCGGGGCGCATCACCACGCGGTGCGTCCGGTATGGGTCAGTCTAGGCAACACGTCGGCTTTCACTGGACGACAGGGGAAAAACCTTGGCGGGGTTCAGCAGCCACTTGGGGTCGAAGACATCCTTGACCGCCATCTGCGCTTCCAGATCGTCAGGTTTGAACTGGGTCAGCATCAGGTCACGCTTTTCGATGCCCACGCCATGTTCGCCGGTCAGGCACCCGCCCACTTCGACGCAAAGCCGCAGGATATCCGCGCCCATCGCCTCGCATTTTTCAAGCTCGCCGGGGGTGTTGGCATTGTAGAGGATCAGCGGATGCATGTTGCCGTCGCCCGCGTGAAAGACGTTCGCCACGCCAAGGCCGTAGTCCTTGCCGATCTCGGAGATACGGCGCAGCACGTAGGGCAGTTCGCTGACCGGGATCGTGCCGTCGAGACACATGTAATCGTTGATTTGCCCCATCGCGCCGAATGCCGACTTGCGACCCAGCCAGATGCGGCCCGCTTCGTCGGCGTCTTTCGCTTCGCGCAGTTCGACGGGATTATGGCGGCGCGCGATCTGCTTGATCAGGTTCAGCTGGTGGTCGATCTCGGCGTCGGAGCCTTCGACCTCGACGATCAGCAGCGCCTC
>JAIVHI010000221.1 GCA_020201155.1 Loktanella sp.
TGTGCCGACCGTTCTGACCATCCACAACATTGCCTTCCAAGGGGTCTTTCCCAGTTCCACGCTGGCGACATTGGACCTGCCCGATTTCGCCTGGCGGCAGGACGTCGGCGAATTCTGGGGCAAATTCAGCTTTCTCAAGTGCGGCCTGATGCTGGCCGACCGGATCACCACCGTCAGCCCGACCTACGCGGCCGAGCTGATGTCGCCCGACTTCGGCATGGGGCTGGACGGCGTGATGCGCGACCGGCGCGACGTGCTTTCGGGCATCGTGAACGGTATCGACCTCGATGTCTGGAACCCCGAAACCGACCCCGCCATCCCGCAGACCTATACCAGCCGGACACTCAGGAAAAAGGCGGTTAACACAGCCGCTCTGCGCGAAAGGTTTGGATTGGAAGACAGCACCGGCCCGTTGTTTTGCGTCATCAGCAGGCTGACGACGCAAAAGGGTCTGGACCTGCTGCTCGAGGTTCTGCCCGCATTGATCGACCAAGGCGCGCAACTGGCGCTGCTGGGATCGGGCGACAAGGGGATGGAACACGCCTATGCCGACGCCGCGCGCCGTCACGCGGGGCAGATCGGGGCCATCATCGGCTATGACGAAGACCTGTCGCACCTGATGCAGGCAGGCGCGGACGGTATCCTTGTTCCGTCGCGCTTCGAACCCTGCGGGCTGACGCAGCTTTATGCCCTGCGCTACGGTACGGTCCCCGTGGTGGCCCGCACCGGCGGGCTGGCGGATACGATCGTGGATGCCAATATTGCAGCCATCGACACCGGCTGCGGGACCGGTGTGCAGTTCACCCCCGTCACCGCACTGGCGCTGGAACAGGCAATCGCGCGGGCCTGCGCATTATTTCAGCGTAAAGAGCTATGGTCGGGCCTGCAAAAGCGTGGCATGAAACAGCCCGTGGGTTGGAATGCTTCGGCCTTGGCCTATCTGACCCTCTTCAAAGGTTTGAAGAACAACTGAAAATGCCGCAGCACAGAATGACCGAAGGCACGCCCTGGACGATGGGCGTGACCCACGACGGCGAAGGCGCCAACTTTTCCGTGTTCTCGGCCCATGCCAGCCGGATCGAGGTCTGCCTCTTTTCGGACGATGGCGCGAGAGAAGTCGAACGGATCGCCCTGCCTGAACGCACCGGCACCGTCTGGCACGGCTATCTTCCGGGCCTTCCCATCGGAACGAAATACGGCTTGCGCGCCCATGGTGCCTATGACCCGCATCACGGCCACAGGTTCAATCCCAACAAGCTGTTGATCGACCCCTATACCCGCGAACTGCACGGGTCCTTCGTGCAGTCGCCCGAAATCTTCGGCTACGACACGCAAAACGCGACCGAAGACCTGTCGTTCTCGAAGACGGACAGCGCGCCTTTCGTGCCCAAGTCGGTCATCTCGGACCCGGCCCTGTTCGAACCCGCGCTTGCACCGCTGGACGACACACCGGTCAGCGAATTGATCTACGAGGCCCATGCCAAGGGCCTGACGATGCTGCACCCCGCCGTGTCAGAGAGGTTGCGCGGCACCTACGAGGGTCTGTGTTCGGACGCGATCATCGACCACCTGCGCCGCTTGGGTGTCACAAGTATCGAGCTTTTGCCGGTACAGGCCTTCCCCGACGATGGCTTTCTCGTGGAAAAGGGGCTGCGCAATTACTGGGGCTACAACACCATCGGCTTTTTCGCCCCCGAGCCGCGCTACTTCGGCCCCGAAGGCTTCATCGGCTTTCGCAAGATGGTGCAGAAGTTCCACGACAACGGCATCAAGGTGCTGATGGACGTGGTCTACAATCACACCGCCGAAGGCGATCACCGTGGTCCGACCTACAGCTTTCGCGGTCTCGACAATGCCAGCTACTACCGCCTGATGCAGGGGCAGCCGCGCTATTACGTGAACGACGCGGGCACCGGCAACACGGTGAACATCACCAACCTGCCCGTGTTGCGGATGGTGCTCGATTCGCTGCGCTTCTGGGTCACGCAGATGGGGATCGACGGGTTCCGCTTCGATCTGGCCAGCGTGCTGGGGCGCGAAAGCTACGGCTTCGATCCGAACGGCGGGTTCTTCGATGCGATCCGGCAGGACCCCGTGCTGTCCAAGGTGCGCCTGATCGCAGAGCCTTGGGATCTGGGCCCGGGCGGCTACCAGCTGGGCAATTATCCAGCCGAGTTTTCGGAATGGAACGACAAGTTCCGCGACACCGCCCGCCGCTACTGGAAGGGCGAGGAACACCAGACGCAGGACCTGGGCGCGCGCGTTCTGGGCTCTGCCGATCATTTCGACCACGACGGACGCCGGGCCTGGGCCTCGGTCAACTTCCTGACCAGCCATGACGGTTTCACGCTGCGCGACCTCGTGTCCTACAACCGCCGCCACAACGAAGCGAACGGCGAAGACAACCGCGACGGCCATTCGAGCAATTATTCCGACAACATGGGCGTCGAGGGGCCCAGCGACGACCCCGGGCTCGAAGAGCTGCGCCAGCGCCGGATGCGCAATCTGCTGGCAACCCTTTTCCTCAGCCAGGGCACACCGATGCTGCTGGGCGGAGACGAGATCGGGAACAGCCAGAAGGGCAACAACAACGCCTATTGTCAGGACAACCCTATCGGCTGGATCGACTGGGAACAGGGGACGCGTGCGCTGACGGATTTCGTCGCCCGTCTGTCCGCCTTCCGTCGGGATCATCCGGTCGTGCGCCAAAGCTATTTCCTGCACGGTCAGCGACGTGCCCGCGATGCCGAACAGGACATCCGCTGGACCGGGTTCGATGGCCAGCAGATCGAGTGGCGCGATCCGGGTCTGCAACACTTCTGCATGGTCCTGCGCCCCTCTGCCGAAAGCGCCTTTGCCGAACGGGAAGACGACGTGGTGATCATCGCGTTCAACCGGTCCTACGAAGACGAAACCGTCGTGCTGCCGAAATCGCCCGACTGGGGTATCTGGACCCGCCACCTCGACACCAACGAGCCCGACATGCATCCTCGACCCGTCGCCGACCAATCCGCGTTCAAGATCGCGGCACGGTCGGTGGTGGCCGTCACACTCTCCCGCAAGGAGCCGGACAATGACCAAGATTGAAACGAAACCGATCGACGGGCAGAAGCCCGGAACCTCGGGGCTGCGCAAGAAGACCCCGACGTTTCGGCAGCCCGGATATCTTGAAAATTTCGTACAGGCGATCTTTGACGGCACCGGTGGCGCCGAGGGCAAGACATACGTCGTGGGGGGCGATGGCCGCTACTTCAACGTCGAAGCGACCCAGATCATTCTCAAGATGGCGGCGGCCAACGGGGCCGCGCGGGTGATCGTGGGGCAGAACGGCCTTTTGTCCACGCCCGCCGCGTCGCACCTGATCCGGCTGAACGAAACGGATGGTGGTATCATCCTTTCAGCCAGCCACAATCCCGGCGGCCCGGAAGAGGATTTCGGCATCAAGTTCAACACGTCCAACGGCGGCCCTGCCCCGGAAACCGTGACCGACAGGATCTTTGCCCGCACCAAGGACATCGGGGCCTATCACATCATCGACGCGGACGACGTCGATCTCGCGACCTTCGGTGAACGAGCGATCGGTGACATGACGGTCGAGGTCGTCGATCCTGTCGCGGACTACCGGGACCTGATGCGCAGCATTTTCGATTTCGACGCGATCCGGACCCTCTTTGCCGATGGTTTCACGATCCGTTTCGACGCCATGCACGCGGTGACCGGCCCCTACGCCAAGGCGATCCTTGAAAATACGCTGGGTGCCGCGCCCGGATCGGTCGTCAATGGCGACCCGTCGCCCACCTTCGGCGGTGGACATCCCGATCCGAACCCCGTCTGGGCCGTTGACCTGATGAATACGATGATGGGCGAGGAGGCACCGGATTTCGGCGCGGCCTCGGACGGTGACGGCGACCGCAACATGATCGTCGGGCGCGGCATCTACGTCTCGCCCTCGGACAGTCTGGCCGTGCTTGCGGCGAACGCGACCCTTGTTCCTGCCTACAAGGATGGACTGAACGGCATTGCGCGGTCCATGCCGACCAGTGCCGCCGCCGATCGCGTGGCCGAACGGCTGGGCGTGGCGATGTTCGAGACACCGACCGGCTGGAAGTTCTTCGGCAACCTGCTGGACGCGGGCAAGGTGACGATCTGCGGCGAAGAGAGCGCAGGCACCGGCTCGGACCACATTCGCGAAAAGGACGGTCTTTGGGCCGTTCTGTTCTGGCTGAACATTCTGGCCGTGCGCAAGATGTCGGTGCAGGAATTGATGAACGACCACTGGGAAGGCTATGGGCGCAACTACTATACGCGCCTCGATTTCGAAGGTGTTCCGGTTGAACGGGCAGAAGCCCTGATGCAGGGCGTCCGCGACCGGCTGGATACCCTGAAAGGCTGCGAAGCCGGCGATTGCGTCGTCTCGAACGCCGATGAGTTCACCTATACCGACCCTGTGGACGAAGGCGTCAGCCGCGGTCAGGGCCTGCGCATCTGGTACAAGGGCGGCGCGCGTGCCGTGCTGCGGATGTCGGGCACCGGCACCGTCGGGGCAACGATCCGCTGCTACCTCGAAGCCTTCAGCGCCACGGTTCTGGACGATCCCAAGCGGCTGGACCCGGTGCGCCATGCCACGATGGAGCTTGCCGAATTCGAGCGGCACATCGGACGCACCACGCCCGATGTCGTGACCTGAACCCGCGCGCCTGATCAGGCGCGCAGCCAAAGCGCGCCGTAGGGTTCGACCAGAACATGCGCCCCCTGCATCGGCGCGGGCTTTCGCGTCAGCAGGTCGATGGCACCTTCCGGCAGGTCCAGCGCGACCCGCTGCGGATGCTCCGAGAAGTTGCAAACACAGGTCACTGTCCGGTCGTCGCCCAGCCGCAGATAGGTAAAGACCGCCGGGTTGCCACTGTCCACGATGCGGGTGCCGTTGTCCGATGCCAGTTGCGGCGTCGCCTTGCGCACGGCCATGATGTGCCGGACGCCCCGCCAGATACGCCCGTGGGGCTGGTCCGTCTCTGCCACCTCCGACGCCCGTTGCCAGTCCATCGCGGGGCGCTGCATCCAGCGGCCGTCATCCGCCAGCGCAGGGTCGTCGCGGAAGCTGTGATCGTTGGTCAGCCCCAGCTCATCGCCCATGTAAAGCAGCGGAATCCCACCGAAGCTGGCGATAAGGGCGTGGCCCATCAGGATGCGGCGCGTGGCAAGGTCGATCTCGGCCGCATCGTCCCGCTCAAGCGCCGCCTCGAGCCCCGCAAGGCTGGCGAAGCTGCCGTTCGTCCGCCTGTCCCCCGTTTCGGGGTTCGACTGGAAATCGGCGCCACGGGCAAAGCTGCCGGGAAAGCTGCCATTGTAGAAATCGGCAAGAAAGGTGCGGTGACCGAAGCCGGACATCGGCGGCACCGCCTGCGCGTCGTCGTCGGTGATCGCCCAACCGATATCATCGTGGCAGCGGATATAAGGCGCGAAACAGGCGCGGCGGAACTGTTCGGGGAAATGGGTCTGCAGCACATGGGTCATCAGCCGCGTGTCGCGCGACGCAAGCGACGACCAGAACTGCACCATCAGGTTGTTGTGATAGGCCAGCTGGCTTTCGCGGCCCGCATGGGTGCCGGTGCCCAGATAGGGCACCAGATCCCGCGGACCCACGATGGCCTCGGCCTTGTGAATGACGGCAGGGGCGGCGACGCGTGTGGCTTGAGTCAGCGCCTGCAGGATATCATGAACCTCGGGCAGGTTCTGGCAGCCGGTGCCCATCCGTTTCCACATGAAGGCCACGGCATCCAACCGGAACGCCTGCACGCCCTTGTTGGCGAGGAAGAGAATGACATCGAGAATGGCAAGAAAGACCTCGGGGTTTTCCCAGTTCAGATCCCACTGGTATTCGTTGAAGGTCGTCCAGACCCATTTTTCCATGTCGTCATAGTAGGTGAAGTTCCCCGGCGCCTGATCCGGAAAGATCTCGATCAGCGTTTCCTCGTATCGCTTGGGCAGTGTATCGTCGTCGAACATGCGATAGAAATCCTGATAGAACGGATCGCCCGCACGCGCCTTGACCGCCCATTCGTGTTCCTTGGCCGTGTGGTTCAGCACCATGTCGATACAGGTGCTGATCCCGCTGGCCCGCAATGCCAGATTGGCCTTCTGGAAATCCGCCATCGTGCCCAGATCGGGATTGATCTCGCGGTAGTCCATCACGGCATAGCCGCCATCGGATGCGCCGGGGCGTGGCTTCAGGCAGGGCATCATGTGGGCGTAGGTGACGCCCAGATCCGCAAGGTAGTCGATCCGCGACGGCAACTGGTCAAGCCGCCCCGCGAACTTGTCGATGTAGAAGACGTAGCCGACCATGTCCTGCCCCAGAAACCAGTCGGGGTTCAGGTCGCGTTCCAGATCGAGCCTGCGCAGATCGGCCGACCTGTCATTCCAGTGCCGTAGCGACAGGCTGCGGGTGCGCTCCAGCAGATCTTCCGGGTCGATCCGGCCCGCGTAAAGGCGCGTGAACGGCCCGATCAGGTCGCGCCGCGCCCTTTGCCAACGCAGATCGAAGATTTCGCTTTTCGTCAGCGGTTTCGAACCGGCCATGCTGCCCCTTCCCTTTCGTCCACCGCGGACCCCTGGCACGTGAACAATCGACGTCGCCAAAGCGGTTTGACCATCAGGGATGAGGCCGCGCGCGACCGGCGTCAAGTCACAGGTCGCGAATCTCCGCTGCATCCTCAAGACGGTCGAGGACGCGCAGAAAGACCGCCATTTCCTCGTCCGAGATGTTCCGGCGCAGCAGTTCCTGACGATGCAGAGCCAGCGGCATCAGCGCGTCGACCTCTGCCATGCCCTTGGATGTGATCCGAAGGTCCTGTTTGCGGTTGTCGGACCGGTTCGGGGTCAGATCGACAAGGTCCTGAGCCTGCATTGCCTTGATCTTGCGGCTTAGCTGACCCTTGTCCATACCCATTTGGCGGGCAAGATCGGCCATACTGGTCGAGGGCTGCACCGCCAACAACCGCAGCACCCGAAATTCGGCCAAGGTCAGGTCGCAGCGGGTCCGCAGTAGATGGCTCATCTGCGCCGACAGCTTGTTTTGCGTCCGCGCCAGCCGAAAGGTCACCATGGACATCAGTTGGGCGACTTCGGCGGAGTGTCTCTGCGGTTGCTTTCCCATTCTCTATTCCATCGCTGTCCGCCCAGATCATCCCCTACCGGATGAATCTTTAAAGTTTCTCAAGTGGTCTGCCGGGTCGCGCAGGGCTGCAACCGGTTTGCTGCGGCAAGATGCCCCGACAGGCAACGAACCGCCGTTGTGCAAGATTTGTAAACAAACGACCCGGTCCACCCCCGTGGTTCCGTGCGATTCCAAATTTCCGTTTGGCAAGGGGGGCCAGCTTCGTCATTCTGATACCGGTCCAGGACGGCTCCGCAGATCGGTGAAAGTCGTCCCTTGTCCGCAACACAGGCGCTGCCCGACCGAACGAGGCAGCCACAGGGAGATTGACATGACGAAGACACTCACTTGCCTTCTGGCCGGAACGGCCATCACCGCATCAGCCAGCATGGCGACGGCAGAGGCCCACCTCGACGAGATCACGGTGGCCTATTTCCTCGAATGGCCGATGCCGTTTCTTGCGGGCAAGGCCGATGGCGCCTATGCCGAAGCCCTTGGCGTCGATGTGAACTGGGTGTCGTTCGACACCGGCACCGCCATGTCGGCTGCAATGGCGTCTGGCGACGTTCAGATCGCCGTCAGCCAAGGCGTGCCGCCCTTCGTGGTCGCCGCTTCTGCCGGTCAGCCGCTTCAGGTGCTGGACGTGGCCGTGACCTATTCCGAAAACGACAACTGCGTCGTGCGTTCGGACCTTGAAATCGACAAGTCGAACGCGGCTGAACTGGAAGGCAAGAAGGCGGCCGTCCCGCTGGGCACTGCAGCCCACTATGGCTTCCTGCGCCAGATGGACCACTTCGGCGTCCCGCTCGACAGTCTCGAGATCGTCGACATGGCCCCGCCCGAAGGTGCCGCGGCACTGAGCCAGGGCGCGGTTGATTTTGCCTGCGGCTACGGCGGCTCGCTGACCACGATGAAGGAATACGGCAACGTGCTGCTGACCGGCGCGGAAAAGGAAGAACTGGGCATTCTTGTCTTCGACGTGACCTCGGCTCCGGCTGACTTCGTTGCGGAAAACCCCGATCTTGTCGCGACGTTCCTGGGCGTGACCGCCCGCTACAACGAGATGTGGAACACCGGGGAAGGTGGCGAAGAGATGATGGAAACCATCGCCGCTGAATCGGGCATGGACCTCGAGCCCGC
>JAIVHI010000336.1 GCA_020201155.1 Loktanella sp.
GCGGATCTGCTGTGTCAGATTGCGTGCAAAACCGGATGGAGGCGGAAGTGAAGGTTCTGACGGGCGCGTAATCTCTGGGGCGCCTGCCGAAACCGGACGCGCCTCGGACAAGGTTGCAGGCAGCGCGACGGCATCGGGCTGGGCACCATCGCCGGAACCGGCAAGCCCGGCAAGGATCATGCCCCGGAGAACAGGAGACGCAGCCGGATTGCTTGGCGGCGGTCCTGACGCAAGCTGCCCACCCTGCTGACCCGTAAGGGGCTCCTGTTCGACGGGTGACAGACTGCCCGGAACGCGGCTTTCAGCGATTAAACCCTGGGCAAGCGTCGGGCCTTCAGGCACGCGCGCGCCAGTAGGCGGCGTCTTCTGAGCGACAGATGTGAACATAGCGCCAAAGCCCTCCTGCTTTGGCAGCCCCGCCAGTTCGCTCAGCGCACCAAGAAGCAATGCAGGATGTCCTGAAATCGCGTCAAGCTGGGCAAGACCGTCCGGATCGAGCCCGGACAGATTGATGACAAGGGTTTGTGTCGCATTGGCGCCCGTCGCCATGTCGAATTGCTGCAAGATCGCCGTGAACTGCGCGATCGCTTCCAATGGATCGATCTGGCCGGGTTCTGCAATCAGGCTCGCGGTCAGGTCCTCGATCTCTGCTGTCAGCCCTTCAAAAGCTGCAGAGCGCGCCAAGGCGTTGCCCGGCAATTCGGCAGGCGCAAGCCCGTTGCTTGCCGCATTCAGCGCGTCAGGCATGAAGACCGCAAGCATACCCGCAAATTCCGAATTTATGTCCGGTGCGGCGTGCTGCGTCTGCACCGCACCCTGTTGTGCCGGCGATGTTGCCCGCATTGCATTGGATGCGCCCGGTCCGGACTGAAGCGCCGACAAGGGTATCATTACGGACGAAGGTAAGGGCATCATCTTGGGATCCTAATGCAGCATGGCGCGCGTGAAGCCATGCGCCAGAAGATTACGCCGCAGCCGGTTCAAGGCCCGTGCTTCGGTCTGCTTCAGACGTTGCGCCGACATCCCGAGATCCTGTGCGACGGCCTCTGCACACTCCGGCTCTGCTGCAAGCCGCCGCCGCTTGATGATTTCCTGATCCGTCGGATCCAGCGGTGCAATCGCATCGGCCAACAATTGGCTGAGACCGGACTGCGCAGAATGCGTTTCAAACATCTCGGCGGGCGTGATGCCGCCGCACGGTATTTGCTCTGACAAGGATAGACCTTCACCGCCTGCGTCGAGAGGCAGGGTGCCCAAGGTCGCAAGTAGCGACAGCCCCGTGTCTGACTCCTCCTGACGCCCTTTGCGCGCAGCGCGCAAAACCCGATCGGGCACATCTATGACAGTGCTGATTTGTGACAGGGCGGAAAAGACCCCGTTCTTGACCCAATAGGCCGCGTAGGTCGAGAAACGCAGGTTCAATTCAAGGTCGAAACTGTCGGCGGCACGCATCAGCCCGACCGTTCCCTCCGCGACCAGATCGTCAAGATCGGCTGAATTGCTGGAAAACCGTCGTGCCTGGGACCAGACTTGCCGCAGGTGACTGCGCACCAATAGATCCAGCGCGCTGCGATCACCTTCGTCTTGCCAACGTCTGATTGCATCCCGTTCGATTTCAATTGTCAGCAACGGCTCTTTAAAAGCTGCCTGCAGCATGCTTCCCATAATTCACCCCTACATGAATAACATGTATAGTCATACATAGAATAACAATCAGAGGAAGAAATTGATGGTTAAAGATAGTTAAATTTTCAGAAACGGCGCTTGGACCGGCGTCAGCTCATCCTGCTTTCCCACCGACGTGTCGTGTGGGCTTCGAGCCTTGCCACGACAGCGGCGTGAACCCTCTCGAGCCAGTCGCCATATGCGCAGGGGCCGTCGACGAACAACATGAGCCCGGCTGGAATCCGATCAGGGGCACTGAAGTTGCAATCGAGTTGATGGAGATATTGGATCAAGCGCGGATTTCTCAGGAAATCAGGACCGGAGAACAGGCCGCTTGTGTCGCTGCGTGCGGTACGCGCACCGGACCAAAGGGTGCTCAACCCGGCTGCAAGACCTTCACGGAACTTTGCGGGCACCAAGCCAAGATGGTGAAACCCCGACGCCCCGACAATGTCATGATATGAACTGGCCATGACGAACAGCGCATCGGTTTCCTGTTCGAGCGGGCGACAACGTCTCTTCATCACTGATCACCACAAGGGTTCCCGAAGGGATATCGATCGACAATTCCTCTGCGAGAACGTCACCCAAAGTGATTTCGGGAAGGACTTCAGTATCGACGGACAGAATGAAACTACGATCGACCCCGCGCGAAGCGGTCAGGAAAACGACCCGCAGAGGCAGCAGCGCTGAAAGCACCCGCCTTTTTTGTCGCACGCCAGACCCTTTTGCCAGTTGCAGGTCACCCTGCCAGATCAGCTCAAAAATGCGAGAATTGCGCATGACTATCTATTGCCCCTTTGGACCGAGACAAATCCGCCTCCTGCCCGTACCACTTTTAAAAAGACTGAAAAAACCAAAACACATCATGCCTGACAAAACGCTAGAAGCAATTTTTTTGCAAAATCATGCTTTGATCTAAGGTTTCAGCCCCATCTCTTAACCTAATATTTAATTAAGGGATTGGTGAATTTTCGCCTACTAGGCATGCGAACAGGCCATTTGGCTAGGTTGCCATATACGAAAGCAGGTCAGTGACATCATCGGGCGACGGGCGCGCATGTCGCAGGCCGATCCGAAAGCCGCTGGCCCCTAAAACTGGTTTGCCGGTTTTGCACGTGATGCCTCGCAGGCATCAATGCGCAGGGCCGGCAATGCCTCGGGCGGCTGTTGACGCGGCGCCCTAACGCTGGGGAATGTTTCCGGCGAATCCCTCAATCTCCGCAGGCATTTCGCGTTTCTCTGCAACCTCGGGGTAGTGCAAGAGGATAGTGAGACGCCGGTTCTCTGCGGCTGTCGGCACCTCCGTGTTTCGAGGAACGGTATCCGCAACCCCCGAGACGCGCGCGATTCGTTCGGGTGCGACGCCCGTGGACACAAGAGCGCGTCTTGCTGCGTTTGCACGGTCAGCCGACAGTTCCCAGTTCCCGTAATTCGCACGTGTCGCGAACGGAACTGCGTCAGTATGTCCCGTTATGACGAGCGGATAGGGCAAATCTGCCACAGACATTCCGATAATATTCAGCAGATCCTGTATGGCGCCATCGATGCGCGCGCTTCCCAAGGCAAACATCGGACGCTCTTCCTGATCCAGGATCTGCACCAGCAAACCATCCGGCGTGGTGTCGACGCGAAGATTGAAATCCAATTCGACCAGGGCGGCGTTGACCGCGACGGCCGACTCGATCTCTTTCGCGACACCATCAAGCTTTTCCGCGCGAAGCGCTGACTGTTCCTGATCCGCAGTGGCCGCTTCGTTGAACTGACCATCCTCTTCACCCTCCGACATAAGCAGCTCAGCTTGGCGAATCTCGTCCCCCCTGTCGTCGGGAGGTGAAATTGGTTCGTCTTGCCCGAAGCTGCCACATCAGCAGAAAGAAGGCCATCATCGCCGTCATGAAGTCGGCGTAGGCCACTTTCCAACCGCCGCCGTGATGACCGTGATCATCATGTTCGTCGCTTTTCTTGATAACAATGATTTGCTGGTCTGACATTCAGCTACGCCTTTTGTATCGCAACAGCGCCCGACAGGGCACTGGCGTGTGGCCACAAACGATGCGGGTGCTGATTCAGTAAGTCTTTTGGTCTTCTTCGATGCCGGCCCGGCTCGACTGCGGGTCGAGCCGATCGTATTTTCCAAACCCGACCTTTTTGGCATAGCTGGCCTTGCGGGCGGAATAGCTTGGCGCGACCAGTGGCATGTCTTCCGGCAGTCCGAACTTGGCGCGGTAGGCTGCTTCGGTCAGGTTGTGCTCTGCCCCCAAATGCCGCTTGAGCATCTTGAAGCCCTTGCCGCAGCAAAGGCAGAACACCTTGTCATGCGTGACGGCTTTGTCGATGGGGAGTGCCGGTTCGGCGAAACCGGAGGACTGAACCTCTGGCTGTGCCGGAGATTCGACAGTTGTCTTGGCGTCGCCGAATTCCTGGCGAAGCTTGGCGACGAGTGACACGATATCGTCTGCCGAAACGTCGACACGTGCTGCGTATGCAGCGGCAACCGCTGCGAGAATATCCGTGTTGTTATCATTGGATGTAGTCATCGGATTCGCCTTACTTCTGAAATGCCCTCCGACAACGAACCATCAATGCTCATGCTTAATGCGGCACCGGTTCATCATCAGAACATCGAATTCTTCGACGATTACCACTAAAACTGGCATAACCCACACGGGAAGTCAACTGTTCATCATCAGAAAAGGATAATTCTTGTAACTTCGGGAATATGTCAAGTATACTTGACGGGTCAAACATGCAAACGGCTGAACAGTTCCATTCAAACGAGGTCTCTCAACCTTCAGACTGGCTTCCAACGCAGCAAAGCAAGTTCGTCGGCTTCCGCAGAGGCAAGCCGGTCACTGTCCTGTCTGGCCTGTGTCGTCGCCCGCTCCAGCGCCAGCGAGAGCGTTTTGACCTCACAAAAGCATTCCGCCATCGCCGCCTCAAGGACATCGGCCCGCGGCAGCGCCTTGCTCAGGGCAAGGTCTATTTGCGCAATCTCACCGCGAACGGACCGAATGTAGGACCCAACGTATGGGGCGGCCTCCAGCGTTATGATCCGGGCCTCTGTCTGCAGTCGATTCAGAAGGTTGGTCCGGTTATCCCGCAAATGCTGAATGTGGGCGCGAAGCGCGGCAAGTTCGCGTACTTCCGACTCCATATCGTTACGGCGCAACTTCTCAAGAACCGCGAGGGTCCGGATGCGGTCAGTCATCGTCGTCCATCTCGACCACAGGCGATTCGGACTTTGGCGGGCTTGCTACCAGTGCCGCCCGCATCTGCATCAGGATTTCGACGGGAAAGGCACCATGGCTTTCGGCGGCAGTGATGGGAAACGAGACCATGGGCGGCCCGAGAGGTTGTGCAGCCACGTCATCCACAGGCTCTGCCACGTCGGCGGCATCGAGGGCGGTCGCTGCACCCAGATTCATCGCAACCGCAATCGCCAAGAAT
>JAIVHI010000159.1 GCA_020201155.1 Loktanella sp.
TGGCAAGACCATCGCCGTGCTGGGCGTGACCTTCAAGCCAGAGACCGATGACATGCGCGATGCGCCATCACTTACTGTCGTTCCCGCACTGGTGGGCGGCGGAGCCCGCGTGCGCGTGCTCGATCCGCATGGCCGCAAGGAGGGCGAAGCGTTGCTGCCGGGCGTGACATGGGAAACCGACCCTTACACAGCATCAGAGGACGCGGATTGCCTGTTGATCCTTACGGAATGGAACGAGTTTCGCGCCCTCGACCTGAAACGAATGGCCGCATCCATGACCACACCGCGCATGGCGGACCTACGAAACATCTATAATCGCGAAGACGCGCTTGCCGCGGGCTTTGTGCAGTATGAAGGCGTTGGGCGGGCTAGCGGTCCGGCCCCTGCGGCGACAACAACAGACGCCGCGGAATGAAGCGCGCCTTTATCACGGGATCTGTGGGATTTATCGGGTTTCATCTGGCCGACCTGCTTCTGAAGGAAGGCTGGGAGGTTGCCGGCTATGACGGCATGACCGACTATTACGACGTGACGCTCAAGCAGCGGCGCCATGAGATGCTGAGCCAGCATGCACACTTCACTGCGACCGAAGCCTTGCTTGAGGAACCTGAGGCGCTCTCAAAAGCAGTTTCGGCTGCGCAGCCCGATGTGATCGTCCACTTGGCAGCACAAGCGGGGGTGCGCTATTCCATCGAAAACCCCCGCGCCTATCTCGACGCCAACATCATCGGCAGCTTCAACCTGATGGAAGCAGCCCTCGCGGTAAGGCCCGCGCATCTGCTGATGGCGTCCACCAGCTCGGTTTACGGCGCGAATACCGACATGCCCTACGCCGAGAGCCACAAGGCCGATACGCAGATGTCGTTCTACGCCGCCACCAAGAAGGCCAATGAAGCGATGGCCCATTCCTGGGCGCATATCCACGGCCTGCCGATCACTATGTTCCGCTTCTTCACGGTCTATGGTCCATGGGGCCGGCCTGACATGGCGCTTTTCAAGTTCACCCGCGCCATTCTTGAAGGCCGGCCCATCGACATCTACAATTATGGCGTGATTTGGCGCGATTTCACGTATGTCGCCGATCTCGTGCGCGCGATCCGGCTGCTGATCGACGTAGCTCCGGTGCGCCCCGAGGATGGCGTGGTGCCAGAAGGCGACAGCCTGTCGCCCGTTGCCCCCTACCGGGTCGTCAATATCGGCAATTCCGACAAGGTGCGGCTGCTGGATTTTGTCGATGCGATCGAGGATTGCCTCGGGGAAAAGGCCAGGCGGAACTACATAGGCAAGCAGATCGGCGATGTGCCCGCAACCTGGGCGAATGCGGACCTTTTGAAATCACTAACAGGCTACCACCCACAAACTGATTTTCGCGATGGCATTGCGGAGTTTGTGGAATGGTATAGGGAATATTCTGGAAAATGAATTCTGACATGGAGACAATTGCGGTTATCGGGCTTTGCTACGTTGGTCTTCCGTTCGCTGTGGAGTTCGGTAAATCACGACCCGTGATCGGGTTCAATATCAGCGCGGGCCCGATTGATGCCCAGCGTGGCGGGGACGTTGCAACACAGGAAGTTTCAGAGATCGAACTCGGGGGGCACACCACCTCACCTACACAACAGACCCGGATGTTCTTGCCGAAGCAACTCTCTATATTGTCACCGTTCCCACGCCAATAGCCGCCCACAAGCGCTCCGATCTGACACCGCTGATCAAGGCATCAGAAACGATAGCGCGCGTCCTGAAGCGCGGTGATATCGTGATCTATGAATGCATTGTACCAGTGGGCATCAACCGCAAGGTAAAGCTGGTAGTCGCCAAGGCCAGCCCGTCTGCGGGCCTCGATGTGGCCTCGATGTTTTTGGCCCATCCGAGCGCTGCTCGGGACGAAAAAATATTCGACCAATTCGACCAAAAGGCAATTTGAGGTAAAGTTTTGATCAGACGGAATGCACTTTGGAGAATGAAGGGATTATTCGATGTGCGACGATGAATTGGTTTCGGTGATCGTGCCGGCGTATAACGCCGCGAACACACTCGGCGAGACGCTCGACAGCATCCGCCGTCAGACGCACCGCGCTCTCGAGATCATCGTTGTAGATGACGGCTCGCGCGACCGCACCGCCGAAGTCGCAGAGGCCCATGCCGCAGAAGACGAGCGCATC
>JAIVHI010000222.1 GCA_020201155.1 Loktanella sp.
ACCGCGCGCGACCAGATCAAGGGGCGGATCGAGGTTCTGGCGCAATTGTTGAATTTGCCAGATGGCCCTGAAGGCACTGAATTCCACGCGAGCATCCGTGTCCGCGATCTAGCGGCCAGCACCCGGTTCTATGGCTGGCTGCTGAACACATGGCCGAAAGAATGGACGCACCGCTATGCCACGTTTATCCGACCGGACCTTGGCCTGAACTTTGTGTTGGTAGTGTCTGACGGGAAAGACCTGCACCATGACACGCTCTATCACCTTGGCGTGGCGTTGCCGGACAAAGCGGCGGTGATCGACGCCTACCACCGCGCAGTTGCATTGGGCGCGCATGTCGACAAACCACCGCGAACGACATGGAAGGGCACGCCCCTGCACGAGTTGTGGCTGACCGATCCCGATGGCACCCTGATCGAAGTCTATGCCCGGCTGACCGACGCCGAATTGGCCACCATGCCCGAGGGTCAGACGCCGGAATATCTCGTTCCCGGCACCGAACCTGTCGCCTGAAAGGATCTCACCATGTTGGAATACCACGTCTCTGCCCGCCGGATCGACAGCCACGGATCAGAGGCCACCACAAAAGAGGCACGGATCACGCTGGACATCGACATGGCCGGGCGCACCGATGCCTTCAACCCGGCCGAGATGCTGCTGGCAAGCCTCGCCTCCTTTCCGCGCTTTACCACCGAAGGCGCGACCGTCATCAGCTTCTGATGGTGGGGGTCGCGTGCTATCACGGCATGGGTCTCGCAAGTCTGATCTGCCGCCACCTGAGTGAGAGGAGAAATCATGTGTGAGCTGTTGGGGCTGTCCAGCAATGTGCCCGCCACGCTGAGCATTTCACTCCAGCGACTTGCCGGACACGGCGCGCCGCCGACGTCGGTCCGTGACGGTTGGGGGGTGGCTTATTATGACGGCGCCGATGTCCGGCTTATCAAGGATGCGGGACCGGCAAGTGACAGCGACTTGTTACGATTCATAAGCCACCATGATCTGCGCAGTCCCATTGTTATGGCGCATATCCGCAAAGCCACGGTCGGCGCGCCGTCCTATCGCAACGCCCAGCCCTTTGTGCGCGAGTTGACAGGGAGGATGCATTGCTTCGCCCACAATGGATGGCTGCCCGGACTTCTCGAAGCCCCAGCTTTTCTGTCAAGTCGCTTTGCCCCCGTAGGTGAGACCGATTCGGAACAGGCCTTCTGCGCTCTGCTCGATGATCTCGGTGCGCTCTGGATCAAACCTGGCGACATTCCACCGCTCGAGGCACGTTTGAACATCGTCACAGCCTTTGCTGCACAGCTGCGCCAATTTGGCCCAGCGAATTTTCTCTATTCAGACGGCGACGCCCTGTTTGCCCACGGTGACCGTCGCAAGTCGCCTGTGACGGGAAAAGTATCGGCACCGGGGCTTGTGTATTTACTGCGGGACTGTCCGCCCACAGGTGCGATCATCGCCGGAAATGGCGTGTCCGTAAGTGCCGTCAATCAGGCTATCGCTCTTGTCGCAAGCGTTCCATTGAGCGCAGAGCCCTGGCAGGAGATGTCGGAGGGTGAAGTCACTGTCTTTCGGGCCGGGCGGATCGCAGTCAAGCGGATGGCCGGAACTGCATGAGGGTCATTGAACACGTCATAGAGGCTTGCCATCCAATAAGCGGCGCATGTGCAGCGCGATTTTGGCTCAGACACCAAAGCTGTCGATATGGATCCGCCCCCGATCGACCCCGCGTCGTGACAGATCGGCCGAAAGCGCCCTGAGCAGCATTGGTGGCCCAGCGGCATAGATGTCGCGCTCACTCAACAAGGTTCCATCTGCAAGGGCATCGACCACCGTCCCCTGCATGGCACTTAAGCCTTTTGGCAAATCTGCGAACCGGCCTTCTTCGGCGGCCAGCACGACCTTCAGCCCCGAGGTGGCGGCTGCAATCGCCGCACCATGTCCCGCGCAGGCTGAAATCGGGCCTGCTGTTCCACAAGCGCGTGGATCGGTGCGAAACCGGTGCCGCCTGCGACAAACAGAAGCGGTACATCAGGCGCCGAGCGCAAGGTGAAGGCTCCAAGTGGTCCACGCGCGCGCAGCTTGTCACCAACCCGCATTTCGTCAAAGGCCCAGCCGGTAAACCGCCCACCCACGACCTGCCGCAAGTGCAACTCAATCCGTCCATCACCATGGGACGCATTGGCGATGGAATAAGATCGCGACAGATGATTCGACCCCGGTTGCCACAGTTCGATATATTGACCGGGCACGAATTCGCAAAAGCACTCCCCCGCCTCGACCGGTGCCAGCACCACACGCAGCACGTCAGCAGTCATCAGATCCTTTTCCGCGATCGACAGTGTCACGATCCGGTCCGGATGAGGCACCGTGAACGCGCTGGCAAGGACCTCGCGCCGCGCGAGAAGATCATCCTCGACAGCATGCCGCACCTCGGCACGTCCTTGGAGCGCCAGCACGGAGTCGATCGGGGGAAAGACAATTGCGTTTGCTGGGCAGGTGTTCGCGCAGGTGGTGCAGCCGACCATGCAGTTGAGCGGATCGACGACGACCGGCTTCTTGCGATCAAAATCAAAACGGTAGACCAGACGGCTGCATCCAGTCACGCAGGTGCCGCAACCGATGCAGACATCGTCCAGAACGGTCGGGTTCCAATGGATCTCTTCGCGCGGAATGCCGTGCCAGGGCTTGCTGAACTTGGGGTCGGGCATCATGAGATCCTAAATGTGTTGTCTGCTGATTTGTCGGTGCCAGGCCCTTAATGCGCCTTCGCCCACCACCGACACTGCGGGTCTCGGCCCTGCCATCACTCAGAGCATCTCAACGGCGAGGGCAATTCCCTGACCGCCGCCGATGCACAGCGTCACCACGCCTCGTTTCAGCCCGTCACGCTGCATCGAATGCAACAGGCGCGTGGTCAGCACGGCACCGGATGCGCCGATCGGGTGGCCGTGAGCAATCGCGCCGCCTTCGACATTCACGACGTCTTCGGACAGGCCCAGTTCGCGCAACACCGCCAGCGCGATGGCGGCGAAGGCCTCGTTGATTTCGACACGGTCCACATCCTTGATCGTCCAGCCCGCGCGCTCCAACGCCTGCCGCACGGCGGGAACCGGACCGATGCCGAACATCCCCGGCTCGACCGCGCCTATACCGAACGAAACAATCCGCGCCAGTGGCACAAGACCCGCCTTTTCCGCGAAACCGCGTTCGGCCACGATCATGGCGGATGCGCCCGAGTTCAGTCCCGGTGCGTTGCCCGCCGTGATCGTTCCGTCCTTGCGGAAGGCAGGGCGCAGCTTTGTCAGGGAGTCGAGCGTCGTCTCGGGCCGGTTGTGCTCATCTTTCGAAAAGATTTCCGGTCCTTTACGGCCTTTCAGTTCGACTGGCGCAATCTCGGCCTCGAACAGACCCGCCGCCTGCGCGTCCGAGAACCGGCGCTGTGACCGTTCGGCCCAGGCATCCTGATCGGCCCGGCTGATACCGTATTTCGTGACCAGATCTTCGGTGTGCCAGCCCGAATGTTCGCCTGAAAAGGCATCGTTCAGCCCATCCGTCAGCATCGCGTCATAGATGGTGGCCGGTCCCATCCGATGGCCCCAACGCCCGCCCGGCATCAGATACGGGGCCATGTCCATGTTCTCCATGCCGCCAGCGACGACTGCGCTGGCGAGCCCCAGCCAGACCTCTTGCGCCGCATTGGCCACCGCCTGCGCCCCGGACCCGCAGACGCGGTTCACCGTCAGTGCCGGTGCGTCCACCGGAATCCCGCCGGCGATCGCGGCCTGTCTGGCGGGGTTCATCTTGTTGCCGGCCTGGATCACATTGCCCATGATCACGTTGTCCACCTGCGCTGGATCAAGACCTGACCGGCTTAAGACGGCACGAATGGCTGTCGCGCCAAGCTCGGTCGCCGGTGTGGATTTCAGTGTTCCGTTGTAGGTGCCCAAAGGGGTTCGGAGGGGAGAACAGATAACGGTTTCTTTGGTAGATGGCATGAAACTTCTCCAGTGATGAGGTTTGGAATCAGATTATCGGAAGGCGCTTCGCCGACAATGACCTAAGTCAAACTCATTGACTGTGGCTCATGATTTCGGCTTAACGGACAACCATTCTGCGAATTGTTTTTGAGTTGATCGTTCCAATAAAGCAGCTTTGTCCCGCATGAACGACCTTCACGCCCCCAATAATTTCGCAATTGCCGCATAGCGGGTGCTGCGCCCTGCATGACCGTCCACAATGCGGCTGGAACCGGCCCGCTGCACCCGCAGCACCTGAACTGGGCCTATGGGCTCGCCAAGGGCTCGAGCCGTCTTGCGGCGATGCAGCGACAGATTCCCGGCACCTCTGGAACGGATGTCGGCTTCCTCCGACTGGGCAAGTATTGTGCGCACTTGCGTCGAATGACCGCTCCCCGCCGATTCCGTGGAAAAACACCCATTCGCGAGCCCAGAATCTTGGCGCTTGTGATTGGCGCGAAAGCCCTTCTGATCAGGCTTTGCGTGTTTGCTGCGGTGCAGGAAAGATCTTGGCCAGTTTGCGGAGGTTCTGGGCGGTTGCGGCAAGGAGGAATTCGTCATTTGCACCGCATGGATCACTTAATCGCAGTCGGCCCAAGCCAAGGACAAGGATGCGTTTGAGGTGCGCGAAGAGCATCTCGACTTTCTTTCAGAGTTTCATCGAGATGTCGTATTGGCGGGTCTTCGCAATGTCGCGGGCAACCTGGCGGGCATCTTCATGTTCCTCGCGGGTGATGGACCGGAAGTCCATGTTCAGGCAGCAGCGTGACTTCGAGGGGCAGGCCTGGCAGGTGAGCTTCAGGCCGCGGTATTTGGCGACGCCCTTGCCGTTTGGCCCTTGGTTCGGGTCGGAATAGTTCCGGCGGAACTGCTCCAGTTCCTGGCCTTCCGGGCAGATGTATTGGTCGTTCTCTGCGTCCCACTTGAAATCCGCCCGGGTCCAGGTGCCGTCGCTGCGGCCGGATTTGTCGAACACCGGGATGTGCGGAGCGATCTTGCGATCGACCAGCCGGCCCAGCATCGGCCCGGTGCCATAGGCGGTGTCCGCGGTCAGGCGTTCGGGATGCAGATCGAACTTGGCCTTCACCCGGTCCAGCATTGTCCGTGTCGAGCCGACCTCCGCCTGCCGGATCGACCTCGTGGCTTCCACATCGACAATCACGCCATGATCCGTGTCGATCAGGTAGTTGTCGGAATAGCTGAAGAATGCCGGCCCCTCGCGTGCTGCGGTCCACTGGCTGGCAGGGTCGGAATGCGAGGTGAACTTGGGCTGGACCTCGCTGGCGGCGCCGAACGCGGCCTCGTCCAGTGTGTCGAGATACTCGCGGACCGCGCGGGGCGCATCGGCCGGTTCGATCCGTGCCGCGTCCCAGTAGTCCTTCGGCGTCGAGTTCGGCTTATTCGCATCCGCTTGGATCGAGCTGGCGTCGATGGCCATGCGCTGGCCACTGACCAGACCTTCCGTGATGCAGCGCGCGACAGTCGTCTCAAACAGATGGCGCAGCAATTCGCTGTCGCGAAACCGACGAAATAGTGGTGACCGCAAAGCGCGGAACTGTAGATGACAAAGAGGATCAGGAAGGGAGATGGATGACCGATCAGAAATTCAGTGCATCGGAAGGGGACACTTTGGATGATCTTGAAAGCCGATGGACGCAGGGGGATGCAGACCGGGTGATTGCGAGATCCGAGAGGGCCGGGCGGACTGTCGCTGAGCCCGTTGATGCCAATGAGACGGCGACGGACATCGGATAACCCTGGCTGAGATGTCGAATCGCCACAGTCGAACTTCACAAAACGACATGTGGAGATACCTATGAGCTCCCCATCTATCTTGTGGATGGCCGCTTTGCCTCTACCGTATTATGCGTCCAGACGCCAATGTTCACCCCCATTTACCCCATATTTCAAGGCATTTCTGCGTTTTCAATCAACGCCGACAGCCCGTTCAACAGGTTGGACTGGATTTAAGATTTTTATCTGTTAATGTCGAAAAAAAATAACCAATACGTGAGGGGCAAGTGATGAGCGGTATTCGGGCCTCCCAGAGATTCGACGTCATGTCAAAGCGGCTCGGGAGCCGCCTCCGGGAGCATGCTGAGGAAACATTCCCACCAGACGCCCAGAAGGGGCTTCGCCGCTTCGCGATGCGTGAGGCAGCCGAACTTATACGGCTTAATCAGAACACGTTCCGGCACCATGTGTCCAATCTTGATGGCTTTCCACAGGGCACTCTCGAAGGTGGAAATCGTCGCAGCTTCTCGGCCGAGGAATTGGTGGAAGCTCAACGCATGTTGCTTGAAACAGGTCGGATCAAGCCTGAGGAGCATCCCCACAGGCAACCCGGCGAGCCCTGTCAGGTTCTCACGATCTTCAACTTGAAGGGGGGCTCCGCGAAGACCTCGTCGGTCGCGCATATAGGCCAACTGCTTGGGTTGCGTGGATACCGGGTTCTCCTCATCGATCTGGACAGTCAGGCAAGCTTGACGAACCTTTTTGGGGTAACCCCGGAGCTCGACCCGGACATGCCGACATCATACGATCTGGTGCGCGCGGAGAATCCATTGCCCGCATCTGATGTGATCAGGAAAACCAACTTCCCGACTGTCGACCTGATCCCCGCATCCATGGATATTATGGAATATGAGTTCGAGGTTGCCCTGAGTTTCAGGCAAGGAACAACGACATTTCACAGTCAGATCCGCGATGCGTTGGAGCCTGTTCTCGATCAATATGACGTGGTCATTTTCGACACACCGCCTCAGCTCAACTTCTCTGTCATCTCAGCTCTGTTTGCCTCGACGGGCGTTCTGATACCATTGAACGCATCAATGCTTGATGTGATGTCGTTGGCCAGTTTTCTCGGAATGGCGAGCAATCTGATGGGCGTTGTCGAGTCACATGCACCGGCTCATGGACTACAATTCGTCCGTGTCCTGATCACGCGGTATGAACACACGGACAGTCCTCAAGTGCAGATCTCGTCACTTTTGAGAACTGTCCTCGGAGAGGCCGTGCTCCCTGCGGAGTTCCTGAAATCCACCGCGATCGGCGATGCCGCGAACACGCAGCAATCCGTTTTTGAAGTGGAGCCCCGGGACGTCAATCGCCGGACCTACGAACGCGCAATCGACTCGGTCTCTCGTGTCACTGATGAGATCGAAAGAGAAATTCGCAAAGCCTGGGGGCGCACCGATGGGACGTAAGGTATTCGGTGAATCCCTGAAAAACGCGATGGATAAGACCACAGACCCGTTGGAGTCAGTCGAGCCAACGCGCACAAGTCCCACCGTGGCACGCGCCCAGGCATCCGTTCTCGAAGAGGACAGGCAGGCAACCCGACTGGTGGATCCCGCACAGATCCGGATGTCAACTGTCATGGACAGAATCGATCCGTCGGATGGTCTCGAGGATCTCGTGGTCTCTATTCGCGAGCACGGACAAAAGGTTCCGATCATGGTCCGAAAGATCTCGGGCGGTGCCTACGAGATCGTCTACGGGCGTCGGCGCCTTCTTGCGTGCCTTGAGCTTGGCATCCGGGTTCGCGCAACCATCATGGAGATGACCGACGAAGAGGCGATCATCGCTCAAGGCGTAGAAAACAACGCGCGACAAGATCCGTCATTCATCGAGAGAGCTCTTTTCGTCTCAGGGATCATCAAGGAACTCGGCAAGACGCCCGAGACCCGCAAAAACGCGCAGGCGGTGGCATACCGGGCTCTTCAAATCGACGAGTCGCTGGTGTCCCGGATGAACCGCATTACCCTCGGTATTCCGATGGAATTGATCAGGTCGATCGGCCCCGCACACGGCGTCGGTCGAAGGACTTGGGAAAAGCTTCTCAAACTCACTGAAGCGAACCCGGCTCAAGCGCATGCGATTGTGCACAAGGTTTCGAAGGATCTGTCAGGTCCAGAACGGCTTCAGCGGGCAATTGATCTCCTTTCTCTGAAAGACCCGCCAAGTCCTCAGGCGGGTCCTGTCTCTCCTGTCACGATGAAACGACGAGGAAACCGTATTACGCTTGACGTGGATCCTGGGCTTCTCCCGGATCTCGAAAAAGCAGTCCAGGAGCTGGTCACGGAATTTCTTGACCGCGGTCAAGACAGTGTCTCCGTGCCGACCACGCCACCGAACGACCCCGAGTCTTGACCGCGGTCAAGACTTAATCAGAAACCGTATAGAAAGAGAAAGGAGGACCGGCCGAAAAAGAAAGACCCCCCGAAAGCGGAGCTTCCGAAGGGCCTCAATCAGCGTGAACAACTGATTGATATCCCCATACCGAATCGAATTCAACACCGCTTGAGGTGAACGGGGACGCTTTTTCTTCCGTCATTCAATATGCAACAGGTTCAAACTCTTCGACCCGCCCCGGCGGACCCAACAACGATGCCTGGTCGCATCTCCTACAAAATGTTGGAACCAATCCGAACCCTCCGCCGGGAATTCAGCCTGACCCCCAGCGATCTCACGGTCCTTACCGCACTGATCAGCTTCCTGCCACGCGAGGATCCGGCCAATCCTACGCGCTCACCTTTTCTCAGTGTCGTTTTTCCATCCAACGCTGCCCTCTCTGAACGCACAAATGGCCTGGACGAACGAACTCTGCGCCGCTGTCTTGGACGTCTCTCCGAGGTCGGGCTCATTGAATGCAGGAGATCGGCAAACGGGAAACGTTTCCCTCTTCGCTATGGCGGCAAGATTCGAGACGCTTTTGGTTTTGATCTCTCGCCCATCGCCGACCGACACCACGAGCTGGCCCGCCGGGCTGCGGCTGTAACCGAAGTACAGGAACGCCTGCGATCACTCCGCGCTGAAGCTCTCGCGCTCCGCCAGGAAGCCCTGCAACAGACGGCTGACGCCCCTACCCTCGCCCGCTTGCATGAGGCACGAAATCTCCTTCGCCGCGCCAGCCTCAGCGTTCCCGATGTCATCGATCTGATTGATGAGCTCCGTCAGATCATCGACCCCGATACCGACTCGAGGAACGTCCAAACGATTGACATACATATCCCAGAATACGCGACAGAAACCAGCCGTTCTACATCGTCTGAAACTGACAATCTGCCCGCCAGAGACGGACAAAATGTCCGGCACATAGAGTCCTCCAAGATAGATATAAAAAAAGAAGTTCCATCACCTGAAGAGACCACTATTCACTCATCGACCCACCAATCCATGAAGAGAAATCCAGAGAAGATGAACTGGCAAGACTTCTCGGGTGTCGCATCGTTTTATCCGACACCTCCACGCAGTATTGAAGCCCTGACTCGGATCATCTTTGAACTCGGCAACGCTATGAATGTCAGAACGAACCGTCTCATAGAATACATGAAAAGATCTGGCCCCAGCAGGACGCTGCTTGCTCTGGATTGTCTCATTACGAGAGTGGATACCATCCGACATCCAAGCGCGTATCTTGATCGAATACTCAGCGTTGAAGTATCCCAAAGCACAACTTGACCGCGGTCAAGAGTTTACCAAGGGATAGCGGAAGGGAGAGATGTCGAACCCCACATCGGTCAAGGATCGACCGCACATCACTTTGTTGGAGGCGTTTCGGCGCCGGATGCGACGGTCCGCCGTCCGTCTGCTGCATTGCAAGGGCGGTATGTCTGAGTCTTTCCTGTGATGTCGAGGGTAGGCGATGTGTCGAAAGCCCTGAGCAGCGAAACGAACCTCTGGTTTCAAACGAGCATCAAGAAAGAGCGAACAGTCGAGGGATCAGTCAACGGGGAGGGATGCTTTCAAAAAACAATGTTTCACAATTTTGCACCATGGCGCCGGAGCTGCACTGGTCATCCCAGCAGGCCGCGCTTTTTTCCGACCGAGAGCATGTGGGCGACCGTAGAGGTCGACCAGCTATGGCTGCCGCGGGGCGTCTTGATATGCATGCCCTCCAGTGAGGTCGGCGGGTAGGTCCCGGTTCACCAGCATGGTGACCTGGTCCCAGGTCAGGGCGGGACGGTTGGCCTTGACCACCGGCACCCATTCGGCCGCCGTGTCGAAAAGCGACTGCATGTAGTGGTCTTGGCGGGCGGCGGAGAGGGCCTTGATGGCGGCCGGATCCCGGGCTTTCAGGGCCGGGTTGCCGCCGGTGCGGCCCTGCGCGCGTGCCGAAGCGAGGCCAGCCATCGTGCGTTCCCGGATCAGGGAGCGTTCGAACTCGGCCGTAGCGCCCAGAATTTGCAGCGTGAACTTGCCCTGCGGACTCGAGGTATCGATGGGGTCCCCCAGGGACCGGAAGTGCGCACCGCGGGCCTCCAGCCCCTCGATGACCTCGAGGAGGTGGGAGAGGGACCGCGCGAGGCGGTCGATCCGGACCACCACAAGGGTCTCACCGGCCTTGATGTCCTTGAGGAGCTTATTGAGCACCGGGCGTGCACGTTTGGCACCCGAGGCCTGTTCCGCGTGGACCACCATGCACCCGGCGGCACGCAGGGCCTCGGCCTGAGGTGCTGTCGTCTGGTCTTCGGTCGAGACCCGGGCGTAGCCGATCAGAGTCATAGGGCCATCCTTATGATGAATTATGCTGATCCTGCCCATTGCGCGGTAGATTTACAATTCCCATAAGCATCAAGAATCAGTCGTTTCATGGCGACAAATAGAGATGCTGTATAAGGGGCCGTTCGACGGTGAAAACCAGTTTTCATTGTCAAAAACCCTAAATTGGCATATATTGCCAACAAAGGAGATTTTCTCATGGTGACACGCAACGTGGTCCTGACCGAAACCCAAGACCATCTGGTTCAAGCACTGGTGGCATCCGGGCGCTACCAGAACGTGAGTGAAGCGATGCGCGCTGGCCTCAGGTTGCTTGAGCAGGAAGAAGCACAGCTTGCAGGGATCAGGAAAGGTCTTCTTGAAGGTTTGGCGCAGGCCAAGGCGGGAGATCTTGCGGAGGGCGGTGGCAAAGATGCCATCCGTCGGGCCTTTGCGACTGCGCGCACTCGTTCATGAGCCGATCCTTGCGGCTGACGCGTCGTGCCGAAGCCAGCCTCACCGAGATCGCCAGATGGACGATCGAGAATTTTGGGCTGCGTCAGGCTGAATCCTACGAGGCGGAATTGCTCGACCGCTGTGAAGGTATTCTGAATGGTGAGGCGCATAGCCAGAGTTGTGCAGTCCTCATGGATGACGTCGAGGACTTGCGATTCATAAGGGCAGGGGAGCATTTCCTCGTTTTTCTGGAACAACCGGATGAGGTTATCATCGTCGATATCCTTCACTCTCGCTGTGATCTACCGCATCATGTGGCGGCGCTGATAGCGTTGAAGAACGAAGGCCTCTGATCTGCGTTACAACCCTGCGGCTTTGGTCAGGTTCACCCG
>JAIVHI010000223.1 GCA_020201155.1 Loktanella sp.
CGTGAAGTCCGTCCGCAGAAAAAAGATCGCACCCGCGCCGATCAGGCTTCCGACGACAGCCAGGATCACCGTATAGGGCAAGCGCAACCGGGCCGCCAACGGCTCGGCGACCCCGATGATGAGAAAAAGCGACGCGATGAGGGTTGTAACCAGTACGATGTCCATAGCGTTGAATTAACACAAGGATCATCCGAGGCACGGTGCAAACGCACAAATCGGGCATTTTTGATGCCGGTTTTCGGTATGGATCCTTGCCCAAATCAGGATTGATACAAATCCACATCCACCGCGCCGTATATTGTGGCAAACTGCAAAGCAGACAGTGTGATCGTGCCGCGCGCTCTGCGATCCATGTTTTAATCGCTTGCGCAGGACGGCGCGGACGCTTTGACTGAGACGCGGTGCGCTGCGCGAGAAAAGGCAAGAAATCGCAATGTCCTTGGACGTCAAAACAAAAATGCAGAATACGACATACGCCGTCGCGCTGACCTTGATGATCGGCTGGCTGTTGTGGATCGGACGGCCGGTTTTGCTTCCGGTTCTTGCAGCGATCATCTCGCTCTATGTGCTGCTGACCGCGGCGGCCACCATGCGGCGGATGCCGGTCATTGGGCGGCTGCCCGATTGGGCGCTTCACTCCCTCATCCTGATCGCGTTCACGATCGGTGTCGGTCTGCTGTTCGTTCTCGTGATCAACAATCTGGGGCAGGTGCTTGCCGCCTTGCCCAGTTACGAATCCAATCTCGATGCGCTTATCACGCTGCGCGCCAGCCTCTTGGGCATCGAAGACGAGCCGACGTGGGAAAACCTGCGCCGCGCCACGCTTGACCAGATCAATGTCCGCGCGTGGGTGACACCGGCCCTGTTGTCTTTGCGGGGCTTCGGGGTCACGCTTTTTCTGGTCGTTCTTTATGCCAGCTTCCTGATGGCAGAGCGCGGCGCGATGGCCAAAAAGGTCATCATCGCGATGGGCGGCGAGGATGCGGGTCGGAAAGCCCTATCGCTGCTGGCCCGGATCAACGAACGGATCGGCCAGTATCTTTTCGTCAAAACCGTCGTCAACGCGATGCTGGGCGTCATATCCTACGGCATCATGGTCCTGCTGGGCATCGAGTTTGCGCTGTTCTGGGCCGTTCTGATCATGTTTCTCAATTACATTCCGTATTTCGGGTCGCTGGTCGGCGTCATCTTTCCCGTGCTTCTCAGCCTTGCGCAGTTCGGCACGCTTTGGATGGCCAGTGTCGTGCTGGTGTCCCTGACCGCAGCACAGGTCTTCGTCGGTGCCTATGTCGAGCCGAAGATGATGGGGCGGGCCTTCAACCTCAGCCCCTTCGTGGTTCTGCTGGCACTTGTCTGCTGGAGCGCGCTTTGGGGCCTGCCCGGCGCGCTTCTTGCGGTGCCGATGACAGCAAGCCTTGTGCTGGTGCTGTCCGAGATCAGGATGACCCGTCCGATCGCGGTGATGCTTTCGGCGAACGGAAAGGTGTGAACGGCCGCGGGCCGGCCTACTGGCCGTCCCATCGTCGCAACATCCAGTACCATTGGTCCGGGTTTTCCATGATGCGGGCCGACAGGCTGTCGTTGAACGCGCGTGTCATCGTGATGCTGTCGGTATGCGGAACAGGGGCTTCGAAATCGACGCGAAATGTATTCCCGTCTTCCAGCCGGATCCCGTAGGCCGGGATCATCGGCAGATCGTATTTGAGCGCCAGCTGGGCCGCCGACAAGGAGGTCAGTGCATCGTGCCCCAGAAACGGCAACGGCACCCCTTCCGCGTATTTCTCGTCCAGCAGGATGGAAATGATCCCGCCTGCGCGCAGGTGACGCACAAGGGCCCGTGTTCCGACACTGCCGGTCGCCAGGATCGGCATGCCGCCGGCTTCGATCCCGGCGCGGATGCGGCGCTCGTAATGCCGGTTCTTGTTCGGGCGATAGACCGCCCCGCTTTCGAGCCCGTGCATCTTGACCGCGGCGCGAATGGCTTCCCACTGACCGAAATGACCCGAGACGATGATCGCCCCCTTGCCCGCGGCCTGCGCCGCTTTCAAAGCGTCGAGACCGGGACCGGAAATCCCGAATTTATGATGCTGGGTCTGAAATTCGGCAACGTGATAGATCTCGAAAAGGGTCTGCCCCATGTGCCGCCCCATCTGCTGACCAAGGGCCGCACGGTCACGGCGGGACATGTCCGGGAAAACGCGTCTGGCCTCGCGGTCAAAGCGCAGCCGCGCGGGCGGAAACCACCGCATGACCGCGGCGAATGTCGTCCCCAGACCGCGCGAGCGCTGGTCAAAGGAACGCCAGCGCACAGCCGTCAGCACAGACCATAGGGGAAAGTACCGAACGTGGTGGGCAAAGGACTTGAGGGATGTGGACAGCATGGCCCTCTATGATCATTTCAGGCGCGGATACCAAACGAAATCGGTCGCGCAGCACAGCATCACGGCGCGGCATCTTCAACCGCCGACCCAGCCCCCGCTGTCAGATGATCCGCTTGCGGATACTGGTGGACAGCTGCTCGAAGGCGACGACGACCACGAGGATGACAAGGATGATCGCGGCGGCCTGATCGTAGCGGAAAAGGCGCATCGCCGTGGACAGCTCGACCCCGATCCCGCCTGCCCCGACAAGACCCAATGTGACGGCAGACCGGATCGCCTTTTCCACGCTGAACAGCGAGGTTGCGGTCATCGAGGCAAAGCTTTCGGGCAGGATGGCGCCGAAGATCACCGACAGCCGCCCACCGCCGGTCGCGGTCAGGGCTTCCGACGGGCCTTTCTGGACCTCCTCGAACCGTTCTGAATAGAACCGGGCCGCGAACCCGATCGTATCCATGATGATCGCAAGGATGCCCGCCAGCGGTCCCAGCCCGACGGTCACCACGAAGATCAGCGCCCAGATCAGGTCGGGAGACCAACCGGTCGACCGAGATGTCGGATGAGATCATGCCCTGAATGAAGAACGCGGCAAATCCGACAAGCACGACCCAAGACAGGGCCGAGGGTGCGCGGAAGCGGGGCGGAAGGCTGGTGTTGTCGCTCATGCCGCGACCTCCGTCGGTTTGGCGTCCACGCGGGTCATGCCCGTGTAGAGGGCGTTCAACTGGTCCGTCCGCGTGTCGGCGATGGCGGCATCAATCTCGATCTGTCCGGCCTTCATGCCAAGGATGCGGTCGGCGTATTCCTGTGCAAGCTCAAGGTGGTGCAGTGTGCAAAGCATCGTCAGCCCTTCTTCGCGAACGATGCGCCACAGCAGGTCGAGCACTTCGCGCCCGGCCTTGGGGTCGAGACTGGCGATCGGTTCGTCGGCCACGACGACGCGGGGGGCCTGCATCAGCATCCGGGCGATGGCCACGCGCTGCTGCTGGCCGCCCGACAGCTCTGACGGGCGATGCAGGGCACGGTCGGCCATGCCCACACGCTCGAGGCAATGCAGCGCGCGTTCCCGTTCGTGGGCCGGGGCCGTCAGGCTGAGGCAGGAGAGCAGACCCATCTTGTGCCGGCCCATCGCACCCAGCAGGACGTTCTGAAAGGCGTTCAGCTGCGGCACCAGATTGAACTGCTGAAAGACATAGCCCATCCCGCGCCGGATCTGTCGCAACTGCCGCCCGCGGGCTGTCGAAAGCTCTTCTCCGTGAACATGGATCATGCCCGACTTGAGCTTTTCCAAACCGTTCAGGCTGCGCATCAGCGTGGATTTCCCGCAACCGTTCGCCCCAAGCAAAACCACGCCCTGCCCTTCGGCCATGTCGAACGACACGCCGCGCAGGACGTCAAGCTTGCCGTAGCTGACACGAAGGTCCTTGGCGGCGATGGCTGGGGTCATGTGAGGGCTCCTGCGATTGCGACGGCTTCAATGGCGAAAGGCGGCCAATCCTTTCGGATGGCCGCCCCCGGTCGCCAGGTTACGGGTTCAGTCGTCCAGCGGGATGCCGGCGACGGTGTAGGCTTCGCGCACCATGTCGTAGATGGCAGGATCGGTCTCGAACGACATGTAGGCGTCACGTTCGATGAACTTGTCGGCGTTCCGCTCGGTCGCGGTCAGGCTGTCCCAGAGTTCGTCAGAGTTCTCTGCCAGCGTGGAGCGCAGCGCGTCGCGGCACTCCTGCGGGAGTGTGGCGCGCATCACGACCGGGTCGCCCGGCAGCGTGTCGGTCTGGGCCAGCAGGCGGTATTCGGTGTCGGGATCCTGTTCGCGCACGGCATCCCAGTCCTTGTTGCCGCCGCCCATGGCGTCGACGTCGTCGTTGATCAGGACCTGAATACGGGCATCGCCCGCCATGATGATCTCGGCGTCGCTTTCAGGGTCAAGACCGGCCTGAGCCATCAGCATCATCGGGAAGATATGGCCCGAAGTGGAACCAACGTCCTTGAGCGCGACGCGCTTTCCGGCCAGATCGGCCAGCGTCTGGATGTCGCTGTCGGCCTTGACGACAAAGCTGGAGCCGTAGTTCGGGCGCACGACCGAGAACAGGATGTCCATTTCGGCCAGTTGCTGGAACAATACGAATTCGGACGGTCCGGCAAAGACGAATTCGACTTCATCGAACTGCAGGGCGGTGCCCGCTGCGGTCCGGTTCGACAGGGAATAAAGCGCGAGCTCGACGCCGGTCAGCTCTTCGAAGGTTTCTGCGAAAGGACCGAAGGCTTCGGTCAGATCGCCCATGCCTTCGATGCCGGTGTCGGCCATGCGCAACGGATTGGGACAAACCTCGCTTACCGACTGTGCAGAGGCTTGGCCTGCGAAAAGTGCGGCGGTCGCGGCGGCGGCAAATGCTACCCGGTAAGTGCTGTTCATCTCGGTCTCTCCTGAAGCGTGATATGGTTTCGCCCCAGCTATCAACTCAACACTACAGTTTTGTGACGGCTTTCAGATGCGCGCGCCGCAGTCCTTGGCACCCGTCAGCCATGACGTGCGGCAACGGTCTTGAGGACCGAGAACCCGTAAAGCGCCTCGAACCCTTTTTCGCGGCCATGGCCTGACAGGCCACGCCCGCCAAAGGGCAGTTCGACGCCGCCCCCGGCACCGTAGTTGTTCAAGAACACCTGTCCCGCCCGCAGCGCCTTGGCCATGCGGAATTGCCGCGCCCCGTCGGCCGTCCAGCAGGACGCGACAAGGCCGTAGTCGGTGCCGTTCGCGATGGCCACTGCGTCAGCCTCGTCGGTGAAGGGGATCAGAACCTGCACAGGACCGAAGATCTCGTCCTGTGCAAGCGGATGATCGGGCCCCGCACCGACCAGAAGACGGGGCGCCACGTAGGCCCCGCCCTGAGGCGCGTCAGCATCGATGCGCCCCTCAGCCACGCAATCGAGGTCTGCGCCCCGCGCGAGGAACCCCTGCACGATCTCCTTTTGCCGCAGCGAGACCAGTGGCCCGACGTCGGGATCGGACAGCGCCGGACCGACCCGAAGTGAGCCATAGCGCTCTGCCATTCGGTCGCGGACCTCTGCAAAGCGGCTTTCCTGCACCAGAATACGGGACGAGGCCGAACAGGTCTGCCCGGCGTTCTGGATGCCTGCGTTCACCAGAAAAGGCAGCGCGTCGTCGATATCCGCATCCGCGAACACCACCTGCGGTGACTTGCCGCCCAGTTCCAGCGTCACGGGCACGACGTTTTCGGCGGCGGCCTTCTGGATCAGCTTGCCCGTGCCCACGGACCCCGTGAACGAAAGGTGATGCACGCCCGGATGCGCCGACAGGGCGGCACCCGCTTCGGCCCCCAGCCCCGGCACGACATTGAGCGCACCGTCGGGCAGCCCGGCCTGCTGCGCGATTTCCGCAAAGGCAAGGGCCGTCAGACAGGCCTCCTCCGCCGGCTTCAGCACGCAGGCGTTGCCCATCGCAAGGGCCGCCCCGACCGACCGCCCGATGATTTGCATCGGGTAGTTCCACGGCACGATATGCCCGGTGACGCCGTGCGGTTCGCGCAGGGTATAGACCGTGTAGCCATCCAGATAGGGAATCGTTTCGCCGTGCACCTTGTCGGCAGCACCACCGTAGAATTCCATGTAGCGGGCAAGGGCCAAAACATCGGCACGGGCCTGTGACAGCGGCTTGCCCACGTCCTGCGCCTCGATCCGTGCCAGTTCATCGGTGTGATCGCGGACAAGCACGCCGATCCGCGCCAGTATCCGCCCCCTTTCGGCGGCCGTCGCGCGACCCCAGTCCCCTGAAAGTGCCGTGGATGCGGCAGTCACGGCGGCATCGATGTCCGACGCGCCGCCCCGCGCGATGGCGCACAGGGTGGCACCGTCCGAGGGATCGATCAGGTCGAGCGTCTCGCCTGACTGGCACGGTGCCCAGCGCCCGCCGATCAGACAGTGGCTCGTGGCGATGGAAAAGGTGGAAAGTGGCATGGTGGGCGCTCCTGACGTATCAGCCCCACCATGCCACCCTGCCCGGTCAGTCGCTACCCGTCACGGCGATCTGCGCATCGGGCGACGGTTTGAACGCCTTGACGATGAAGAAGATCGCCACCGTCACCCCGATCCCGATCAGGTCCGTCATCAAGCCGCCCGCGATCATGCACAGTGCCGCAAAGACCAGCCCCACGCGGATGAACCACGCCTGACGCCCCCCGGCGAACCACCCCTGCACGCCCGCCGACAGCAGGAAGACCCCGAAGATCGCCGTCGCGCCTGCGCGAATAACCTCGACCCAGGTGCCGTCCATCAGGATCGCGCCGTTGTAGAAGAACATGAAGGGCACGATGAAGGCCGAGATGCCGATCTTGAAGGACGCAACCGAGGTCTCCATCGGGTTCGCTCCGCTGATACCCGCCGCCGCATAGGACGCAAGCGCCACGGGTGGCGTGATGGCCGAGACCACCGCGAAGTAGAAGACGAAGAAGTGCGCGGTCAGCTGCGGGATACCCAGCTGGACAAGCCCCGGAGCGACGACCGAGGCCGCCACCGCGTAGGCCGCCGTCGTCGGCATGCCCATGCCCAGCAGGATCGAGATGCACATCGCGAAAAAGAGCGCCAGAAGCTGCGACGCATCTGCCAGCCCCAAAAGAACCGACGAAAAGCGTGCGCCCACACCGGTCAGCGAAATGACCCCAACGATGATACCCGCACAGGCACAGACGGCGATGATCTGGATCGACATGATGCCTGCCAGCTCGAAGGCCTTGACGACCTTGCCCGGCCCCATGCCCGTACCGCGATAGCGCAGTGCCCAGAAGGCAAAACCCGCAACGACGATCGCAAGGACGACCAGATCGCTGAGCTGTGCGAAGACCAGGTCAGAGACGTCCGGTACGTAGACGGCAACAGCCAACAGCGCGACCAGCGCAAGGGTGACAAGGTAGCCGATCCGTGTCGGCTGGACCCATGACACGACGGCGGCGGCAGCAGTGGCAAGCGTGCCCGCACGGATCACCGAATAGCCCATGAACAGCGCAAGGATCAGGATGATGATCGGCAGGAACAGGTAAACCCGCCGCGCCATCTCGCGGAACTTGGGCAACTCGTCCTTGCGCATGCCCTTCATGCCAAGCTTTGCGGCCTCGAAATCGACCATGAAGTAGACAGAGGCGAAGTAAAGCACCGCGGGAATGATCGCCGCGATGGCGATATCGGTGTAGGGGATGCCCGTGATCTCGGCCATGATGAAGGCACCGGCGCCCATGATCGGCGGCATGATCTGCCCACCGGTCGAAGCGGCGGCTTCCACTGCGCCTGCGGTTTTCTTGTGGTAGCCCACCTTTTTCATCAGCGGGATCGTCAGTGACCCGGTGGCCACGACGTTGCCGGCGGACGTGCCGTTGATCATGCCCATGAGGCCAGAGGCGAAGATCGAGACCTTGGCAGGACCGCCGCGCGACCGACCCGCCGCCGCAAAGGCGAAATTGACGAAGTAATCACCGACCTTCGAAGCCTGAAGAAAGGCCGCGAAGATGATGAACAGGATGATGTAGGTCGACGAGACGGCGGTCGTCGGCCCGAGGATGCCAGCATCGGTATAGACCTGACTGAAAAAGCGCGTCCATGCGATGTCCGGTGCGTTGAGGAAACCGGGAAGCATGTCGCCCACGAAGACATAGACGAGAAAGATGCCGGCGATGACGATCAGCGCCATACCGGCCACGCGTCGCGTCAGCTCCATGATGAGTGCCGTACCGACGACGGCTGCAAGGCTGATGCCGATGGGCGCGAAGGGCGTCCCGGTCGAATTGCGCATCAGGGTGCCGAACATCGTGATAAGGTAGGTCGCCACGGCGACGCCACAGATGCTGAGCAAGACATCGGGCATGGAAATCTGGCCGCGTCCACGTTTGACGAGCCACCCCAGAACGATCCCGCCGGCCGTGGCGACGATCAGGGGAATACCGAAGTGGTAGATTTCCTGATTGGCGTATGCTTCGGTCATCCCGTTCCACATCACGCCACTCGCGATCTGGTTGGAAATGTCGATGGTTGTCCAGAGCGCGTAAAGCGCGGGCAACATGAGCGCGAGGGCCCCGTAGTCGAAGACATTGAGCTTGACCGAACGTTCTTCGTCACCATCGACGAAGGCCCGCGATGAGAAAAGAGTGAAGCCAAGGATCAGTGCGCCGGCGATATGGACGATGCGAAAGTTCCATGTCTCCATCGGCAGACTTGGCAGCAGGGGCAACTCGACACCCGTCCAGTCTTCGATCGACAACCCGTTCAGGGCGGCCATGTGAAAGAACGCGTAGACCGCGCACATCGCGGCGACGACCAGATAGGCCCGCCCGGTAAATATGCGACGGTTGCCTTCGACGTTGTCTTCGTCGACGCCTTCGGCAATGACTTTTTCGCCCAGATCGGTCATTTGCGGTCCTCCCCTCCCGGTCGTGGTGAACGCCGCCCCGAAGGGCGGCGTCCTGATGTCAGTGACGGATCAGTTACCGTAGATCATGTCGTCGGGAATGTCCGCACCGGCGTTTTCGATGAACCAGCTGGCCGCACCGGGGTGCCACTTCATGACCGAGTTCTTGTCCCAGTTGTCGGGCGTCGTCGAACGGGCGGCCTGGTGGATGCCCACCATACGCTCGTTGTCGGACATCACGACATCGACGGCGGCATTCACGAAGGACTCGGGCAGATCGCAGTTCGCAATCGCGAAGTTCCACATGGATACCGACCGTGCGTCGGATTCCAGCGTCGAATAGGTGCTTTCGGCAATTTCGAACGCGGATACCGGGAAGGTCTCCAGAAGTTGCGCCTGCTCTTCTTCCGTGAACTCGATGATGTTCACGTCAGTCTGGACTTCCAGCTGGCTGACGGCGGGCACCGGCACGCCGGCGGCAAAGGCGATCACGTCCAGCAGACCATCCTGCAACTGACCGCCCAGATCGGACCAACCACCGTTGCGACGCTCGTAGTCGACGCCCAGCGTCTCCATCATGCGCGGAAAGTAGGTGTCCGACGTCGACCCGGCAGGACCAAATCCGATGCGGGCGCCCTCGGGGATGTCACCGATGCTTTCGATGCCGGACGATGCAAGCGCCGTGACCGAGAATGGCGTCTGATACATCGGGAACATCGCGCAGGCCTGAGTCATTTCCAGACCGGGCGCGATGGGGTTCGTGCCTTCAAGCGATTCCGCGGCCGGACCCATCGTTGTCATGCCGAACTGGGCTTCACCAGCGTGCACCAGCGCCATGTTCTGCATCGGGCCGCCCGTGACTTCGCCACCGCCGGTGATGCCCAGCTCTTCGGCGACAAGGTTCGCCCAGCCAGAGCCGTAGGCAAAGAAGGTGCCGCCCTGGGATGCTGTGCCCACGGTGAAGCTGCTGGGCCAGTCGGTCTTGTCGACATGCGCCTCGGCCACGGCCTGACCGGCCACGAGTGCTGTGCAGGATGCAAGAATTGCGGTAATTTTCATTTCGTCTCTCCCTAAAGTGCGGGGTCCTCCGACCCCTGTCGCGTCTCCCGCGCAGGGCCAAGGGCACCACGCGGTCTTCCTGAGAACTAGGATGGTCGGACAAGAGGTCACCAAACGGCCGACCACAAGGGACAGATTCGTCCTGCAAGGTCCGGTCCGGACATTTCCCGATCGGATGGGTGCCTTGCGTGACATGTCACCGCTAACTGTGGGTCATGGCGGTAACGTCACGGGTCTGCGGCAAAGTCCACTCGGTCCAGCCCATGCTTCTGCATCTTTTCGTAGAGCGCCTTGCGACTGATGCCCAAGGCCTCGTAGGTCTGCTTGAGCGATCCGGCATTGGCCGCCAAGGTCGCGGAAATCAGCGCTTTTTCGTGGGCCGCCATCTGATCGGCAAGGCTGCCGGGGGCCGTGCTGTCGGTGTCCGGTCCCGCCGTCAGGCCAAGGACGAAGCGGTCGGCGGCATTGCGCAGCTCTCGGACGTTGCCGGGCCAGTCGCGTGTCGCAATATCGGCCAAGGTCTCCGCATCGACCTCGACCATCGGCATCTTGTAGCGCGTGGCGGCCTCTCCCACGAGGTGCATGAACAGACGCGGGATATCTTCCCGCCGCGCGGACAAAAGCGGCGCCTGCAAGGTCACGACGTTCAGGCGGTACAGAAGATCCCCGCGAAAGCGTCCTTCGTCGACCGCCTTTTCCAGTGGCTCCTTGCAGGCTGCGAGAAACCGCACATCAAGGTCCACGGGATCGTTGCTGCCCAAGGGCGTGATCTGACGGTTCTGGATCGCGTGCAGGAACTTGGCCTGCACGGCTGTCGTCAGGCTGTCGATCTCGTCCAGAAAGACCGTACCGCCGCGTGCATGCTCGAACTTGCCGTAGCGCATTTTCATCGCCCCGGCGAAAGCCCCCGGCGCGTGGCCGAACAATTCGCTTTCGACAAGATCGGTCGGCAGTGCGGCGCAGTTGATATGCACGAAAGGCCGCTCGTGCCGGGCCGAGGCGCGATGGATGGCGCGGGCGATGACCTCTTTGCCCGTGCCGGTCTCTCCGATGATCAGCACATCGGCTTCGGTGGCGGCCACCGCACGCACCTGTTCACGCAAATGCACCATGACCT
>JAIVHI010000224.1 GCA_020201155.1 Loktanella sp.
CGCCTCGGTCGATGTGACGTTCAGAACGTCGCCCGCTTCGGGTGTGCCGTTGAGACCGAGAACCTCGACCGGAACCGATGGCCCGGCCTCTTTCACGCGGTCGCCCTTGTCGTCGACCAATGCGCGCACCTTGCCCCACTGTTCGCCGACAACGAAAATGTCGCCCTGACGCAATGTCCCGTTCTGCACCAGAACCGTCGCCACCGGCCCACGCCCGATATCAAGCTGCGCCTCGATCACGGCGCCCATGGCGGCGCGGTCGGGGTTCGCCTTGAGTTCAAGAATTTCCGCCTGAAGCGCAATGGCTTCGAGCAGGCTGTCCAGACCCTGGCCGGTGATGGCCGAAACTTCGACATCCTGCACGTCACCGGACATCTTCTCGACGATGACCTCGTGCTGCAGCAGGTCGGTCCGCACCTTGTCGGGGTTCGCACCTTCGCGGTCGATCTTGTTGATCGCAACGATCATCGGAACCTTGGCTGCCTTGGCATGCGCAATGGCTTCGATCGTCTGCGGCATGACCGCGTCGTCTGCTGCAACCACCAGAACCACGATATCCGTCACCTGAGCACCGCGCGAGCGCATCGAGGTAAAGGCCGCGTGGCCGGGCGTGTCAAGGAACGACAGCACCTGACCGCTGTCGGTCGTCACCTGATAGGCACCGATGTGCTGGGTGATGCCGCCCGCTTCGCCCGCAGTGACGCGGGTCTTGCGGATGGCGTCCAGCAAGGACGTCTTGCCGTGGTCGACGTGGCCCATGATCGTGATGATCGGGGCACGCGGCTTCAGCTCGTCCGGCTTGTCGTCGGTCTGTTCGATGACCTGCTCGACGTCGCTGTCCGACACGCGAACGACCTTGTGGCCGAATTCCTCGATGATCAGTTCAGCGGTATCCGCGTCGATCGTCTGGGTTTGCGTGGCCATGATGCCGCTGTTCATCAGCGACTTCACGACATCTGCCACCTTTTCGGACATCCGGTTGGCCAGTTCGCCCACCGTGATCGCCTCGGGCAGGTTCACGTTCCGCACGACCTTTTCGCGCTCGACACTGCCGCCCATCGCCTTCTGACGCGCACGCTCTTGCTTGCGCTTCATCGCGGCCATCGATTTTTGACGGCCACCGCCGCCGCCGCGCAGGGCGTCGTTCAGCGTCAGCTTGCCGGCTCTGCGGCCATCGTCGTCCTGACGGCCGGGCTTGCCCTTGGGGCTTTTGGTTTCGGGGCGGACGTCGCGATCGGTCTTGCGCGGCCCGGTCGAAGTGGGCCGGTCGATCGCGGATTCGCCGGGAACGGCAGCCGCATCCGGCGTCGCAGCCGGAGGCGCGGCTTTCGCGGCCTCTTTTTCGAGGCGCTTGCGCTCTTCCTCGTCGGCTTTCATCTTGAGCGCTTCTTCACGCTCGCGCTCTTCGCGCTCTTTCTCTTCGATCTCGGCGCGGCGGCGCTCACGCTCTTCGGCGCGCGCCTTTTCGTCGGCGGCACGCTTCTCGGCCTCCTCGGCCTCGCGCGAGCGGGCCATCGAAAGCGCCTTCATCCGGCGTTCGAGTTCCGCGTCAGAGATCCCGGCAGGGCGCTTGGAGGGGTCGCCGCCCACCGAGGGCTGCTTGTTGGTCGGCGCAGGTTTGCTGCCCGTGCCCGCCTTGGGCACGACGACGCGCTTGCGCTTGGTCTCCACCACGACGTTCTTCGTGCGCCCGTGGCTGAAGCTTTGCTTCACGCTTCCCGGACGGGAACCACCAAGACCCAGAGTTTTCTTTCCGTCGTTATCGCTCATCTAGCTTACTTATCCTTCTCGGCGGGCGTATCCCTGCCGTCAATCTCGCGCAGTCCGCGTAGCTTTGCGGCATCCTCTACAACACGATCACTGAGTCCACCAGTCGCGAGCGCGCCATGTATCACACTTTGGCGCCCGAATGCCAAACCCAATTCCTGTTGGGTCAGGCAACCGAAGTAGCGCGCTCCTTCCGGAGTCCAGAGCTTGGCCTTGCCCCTCTCGGACCCGTCGCTGGCTTGAAGAAGCACACGCACGCGTGCGCCCCCGGCCAACCAGCCTTTCACTTTCTCGAACCCGCAAACCGCCAGCCCGGCCTTGCGGGCCAAAGCGATCAAGTCCACGACCCTGCGGGTCAATTGTCTTTCAACTTCGTCAGTCAATCCTTCGGGCACCGTCACGGCCTGTTTGGCCGATCTTGAGAACTGGCCCTTGCTGGCCTTGTCCAGCGCATCGCGGGTGGCTGACACGTAGATGCCACGCCCCGGCAACTTGCCCAGAACGTCGGGCACGACTTGCATATCGGGTCCCACGACGAACCTTACAAGCCCCGCCTTGGGCTGGGTTTCGCCGGTGACGATGCAACGGCGCTCCGCCCCATCGTCCCGATCTTTCGTGCTGCCACCGCGCGTCATGCTAACTGCCAAGAGGCCCGCGATCAGGCCTCCACCTCGTCTGTTTCGGTGTCGTCGTCCTCGGTTTCGGTCACCAGATCATCCGGATCGACCCAGCCCAGCATCACGCGGGCGGTCATGATCATGTCCTGCGCTTCCTCGAGGCTCAGGTCGAATTTTTCCAGCACGCCATCGTCCTTGTGACGCTGACCGTCGACCGTCGTCCAGCCACCGGCCAGCTCCCAGTCGGCGCAGGTCGCGAAGTCTTCCAGCGTCTTGACGTCGTCCTCGGCCAGCGCCTCGACCATCTGCGGGGTCAGACCTTCGAATTCGATCAGGCTGTCCTGTGCACCCAATTCGCGGGCGCGCTCCAGCGCCTTGGTATTGCGCGCTTCGAGAACATCGCGGGCACGGGCCTGCAATTCGGCAGCTGTATCGTCGTCGACGCCTTCGATCACCAGCAGTTCGTCAAGCTCGACGTAGGCGACCTCTTCGAGGTTGGTGAAGCCTTCGGACACCAGAAGCTGGGCAAAGAATTCGTCCAGATCCAGCGCGTCCATGAACAGCTTGGTGCGGATCTCGAACTCGGCCTGGCGGCGCTTGGATTCCTCTTCTTCGGTCAGGATGTCGATATCCAGACCGGTCAACTGGCTGGCCAGACGCACGTTCTGACCGCGACGACCGATGGCAAGGCTCAACTGTTCTTCGGGCACCACGACTTCGATCTTGCCGGCTTCCTCGTCCAGAACCACCTTGCTGACCTCTGCGGGCTGCAGGGCGTTCACAAGGAAGGTCGGCATGTCCTCGTTCCAGGGGATGATGTCGATCTTTTCGCCCTGAAGCTCGTTCACGACGGCCTGCACGCGGCTGCCGCGCATACCGACACAGGCACCAACGGGGTCGATGGAGCTGTCATAAGAGATGACGGCGATCTTCGCGCGCGATCCCGGGTCACGGGCCACGGCCTTGATCTCGATGATGCCTTCGTAAATTTCAGGGACTTCCATCTTGAAAAGTTCGGCCATGAATTCGGGCGCGGTCCGCGACAGGAAGACCTGCGGGCCACGGACCTCGCGGCGGACTTCCTTGATGTAGCAGCGGATACGGTCGTTCGGGCGGTAGGCTTCGCGGCCGATCTTTTCGTTGCGGCGCAGGATGCCTTCGCCGGGGTTCAGCTCGACGATGACGTTGCCGTATTCCTCGCGCTTGACGGGGACGTTGATGATCGTGCCCGCGCGGTCCTTGAACTCTTCGTATTGCTTGTCACGCTCGGCTTCGCGGACCTTTTGAAGGATCACCTGCTTGGCGCTTTGCGCGGCGATCCGGCCCATTTCCACGGGCGGCACCTCTTCTTCCAAACGGTCGCCAATCTGCGGGCCGCCGGCGTAGTCGGTCAGCTTCTGGCCGTCACGGACCCAGTAGGACGTCGATTTGCCGCTGTCTTCGAAATAGGGCTTGGCCTGCTCCAGCGTGAATTCGGACTGGTAGTTTTCGAACTCTTCCTCCTCCACCACGCTGCGGACGCGGGTAAAGGTGGCGCGGCCTGTCTTGCGGTCGATGGAAACGCGAATGTCCATCTCGGCGCCGTAGCGCGACTTCGCAGCACGGGAGAGCGATTCTTCCATCGCCTCGACCACCAGACCGGGTTCGATCTGCTTTTCACGGGCGACGGCCTCGGCGGTCTGCAAAAGCTCAAGCTGGTTGGCAGATGTAATCGCCATCAGTTCTTCTCCTTCTTGGCACTGGGCCGCTTCTTGGTCTTCTTTTCAGGGGCGACGTTTTCGTCGCTGTCGATAATCGTTTCGATCTCGTCGAACTGGGTCTCGTCGATCTGGCCGGTATCCTTGCGGTTCCGCAAAACGTCACGGATCAGCTCGTCGGTCAGCACCAGCTTGGCGTCGGACAGCCAGTCGAACTTCAGACCGATGGTCCCTTCCTCGATCTCGATCAGGACCTCGTCCCCTTCGATCCCGGCAAGCTCGCCCTTGAAGCGGCGGCGACCGTCGATCAATTCGTCGGTTTCAATCTTGGCCTCGAAGCCCTGCCATTGATCGAAATCCTTGAGCCGCGTCAACGGACGGTCGATCCCGGGCGAAGAAACCTCGAGCGTATAGGCATCGAGAATCGGGTCTTCCACGTCCAGCACGGCAGAGATGGCCGTGGAAATCTCACCGCATTCATCCACTTCGATCGTGCCGTCAGGCTTCTGCGCCATGATCTGCAAGGTGGTTTCCTTGCCGCTCATCAGTCGCACACGCACCAGTTCGAACCCCATATCCTCTAGGACTGGCGTGATGATCTCGGCGAGGCGGCGGTCGATGGCCGCTTTGGCAACAAGGTCCGACATGACTATCCTACGTTCAGGCACAAAAAAACGGGCGCTGCGGCCCGTTACTCGTTTCGGTGGGCACCGGGTTTGGACCCCAGCGCGCCGCTGTTGAAAGCCATATAGAAGGTACGTTCGCCGGATGCAAGAGCCTAGAGACCCAGCAACCGATCCAGCTCTGCGGCCTGCTCGTCACTTACGGGTCCGCCCGCCAGCGTAGAGCGGGCCTCGCGCAGATTGGTGCCAGCCATATTGCCGTCTTCGATCGCCCAGTAAAGCGTGTCGCTCGCGGCATTCAGGGCTTCATCATAGCCACCGTCGGGAAACATCTCTTCCGCCGCTTCGGGCGTCAGGGCCCGCAGCGTGTTGAACTCCGCTTCCGCTTCATAGATCGCCTGCGCTGCGTCCTGCGCCTGCCGGTAGACCTCTACATAGCGGGCGATCGCCGTTTCGTTCCCAAGGATCACGTCATAATCCAGCGGCTCGAAACTGGACTGAAAGGCGATTTCCTCTTCGGGGTTTTGCGGCATTTCGCTTATGTCGCGTTCGGGCAGCGTCGTTGCCGCGAAATCCTCTGCCGATACGATCTCTTCGCCGGTTTCGGGATCGAACGTCGGCTCGCTGACTTCCATGTTTTCGACTGTTTCGCTCAGCGACCCCTGTGCCGCGGCCTGGCTGACGGCCACCGCCATCACGATTGCGGCAACCCCGAAGCAGCGGGCGTGGGCTAGAACAGGATAGGTCATGGGGCCTCCAATCGACGGCTGGCAGTTGCATCGTGACTAGGCCCGCTTTGTGGCAGCTATCGCCCGCAAATAAGACATTTTCGTGCCGAAACGCAAAACGCCCCGCCGGTTCGGGCGGGGCGTTTCACACACATCAGGCGATCAGGCCATTCTGGACCAACGCTCGGCCAGGCGGGCGTTGTCCATCTGCCAGATGTTGCCCACGGTTTCCGGTGTCTGGATGTTCACGTTCACCGCCTCGACGTAGTTGGCGAACATCGGGATCAGAACGCCGCCTTCGTCGCGCAGGATCTGCTGCATCTCAAAGTAGATCTCGCGCCGACGGTCGCTGTCCAGCTCCGCACGACCTTCGATCAGAAGATCCTGGAAACGCTCGCTGTCTTCGCGACCCCATTCGCTGTCGTTCCACGGCACACCTTCTTCGTAGGCGGACGAGAACATCCAGTCCTCTGTTGCCCGGCCCGACCAGTACGACGCACAGAACGGCTTTTTCAGCCAGACGTTCGACCAGTAGCCGTCGGCGGGTTCCTGCACCACGTTGATGTTGATGCCAGCGGCGGATGCCGAAGCCTGGAACAGCTGTGCTGCGTCGACGGCGCCCTCGAAGGCCGCGTCAGAGGCCGACAGGTCGATATTCAGCGAGTCCATTCCGGCTTCGCGCAGGTAGAACTTCGCCTGATCGGGATCGTAGTCCAACTGCTCCATCTCGGTATTGTAGTACTGGCTGGCCGGACCGACGGGTGAGTCGTTGGCGACCTGACCGTGACCCAACAGGATTTTGTCGACCATTTCCTGCCGGTTGATGCCGTGCTTCAGAGCCTTGCGGACATTGACGTCATTGAACGGTGCGTTGTTCGTCAGCATCGGGAAGGTGTAGTGCTGGTTGCCCGTGACCTCTTGGATGCGAACGTTCGGGTTTGCTCGCAGCAGCGATTCGGTCTTGAAGTCGATCCGGTTGATCGCGTCGACCTGACCGGTCAGCAGTGCGTTCATCCGCGCCGTATTGTCGTTGATGGCGATGAATTCGATCTCTTCGAAGAAGCCCGCGCTGTCGCCCTTGTAGTGGTCATCCACGCGTGTGGCGACCATGCGGACGCCCGGGTCGAACGACTGCGCTTCGTAAAGACCGGTACCGATGCCGTTCTGGATGGCTTCGTCGATCTGGCCCGCAGGATACATCAGCAGGTGATAGTCGGACATCAGGTAGGGGAAATCGGCGTTGGCCGCTTTCAGCACCAGCTCGACCTGATAATCGCCCAGCTTGTTCATCTCGGCCACGTTTTCCACGATCGGTTTCGCGGCGGACTTGGAATCCTCGCCGACGTGCATCTGCAGCGACTCGATCACGTCGTCCGCGCCGAACGACTTGCCGTTGTGGAAGGTGACGCCCTGACGCAGGTTGAAGACCCACGTGATCGCGTCATCGGATTCCCAGCTTTCGGCCAGTTCGCCCTTGAGGCTGCCGTCGGCTGCGACTTCAGTCAGGCTGTCGAAGACCGCGCCCTGCGCGCAGGCAATCATGAAAAGGTCCGAGTGCGTGCGCGCATCCCAGCTGTCCGAGGTATTCGCACCCGACAGGCCCGCCGTCAGCTTGCCCCCACGGGTCTGTGCCCGCAGTGGCATGCCGGTCAGGCCCAAGACGCCTGCGGCCACGCCGGTCTTGATAAGTCCGCGTCTGCTAATCTGTGTCATTCGTAATCTCCCTGTTATGCGTGCGGTCCGCGAGGGGCCCGCCTTGTCCCGACCTTTGGCCGGGGGTGATTCTAGGCCATCTTATCGAGTGCCGCGTCGCCGATGTTATCAACTCCGCGTTCTTCGAGCAGATTGGTCAGCCAATCCGGATCCATTTCCGGCACCGACGACAGCAAGAGGTCGGTATAAGGATGGTGGGGCGGCTTGAACATTTCCTGCTTGCCGCCCTGCTCCACCACCTTGCCTTCTTTCATCACGACCACTTCGTCAGCGATCGCACGAACCGTGGCCAGATCGTGTGTGATGAACATATAGGACAGGTCGAGCTCGTCTTGCAACTTGGCGAGAAGCCGCAGGATACCCTCGGCCACCAACTGATCAAGCGCGCTCGTCACCTCGTCGCAGATGATGAACTTGGGCTCGGCGGCCAGCGCGCGGGCGATTCCGATGCGCTGTTTCTGACCGCCCGACAGTTCGCCGGGCAGGCGGTTGTAGTAGACATCCGGGTCCAGCTCGATCTGGTGCATCAGGTCATCGACCCGCTTGCGCAGCGCCTTGCCGGTCAGCCCCCGGTAGAACCTAACCGGACGCGAAATGATCTGGCCCACCGTGATCCGCGGGTTCAGCGCCGTATCGGCCATCTGATAGATCATCTGCACCTGCCGCAACTGGTCCTTGCTGCGTTTGCGGTAATCCAGCGGCAACGATTCACCATCGAGAAGGATTTCACCGTCGGTGGGCGGCAGCAGCCCTGTGATGCAGCGGGCCGTCGTCGACTTGCCTGACCCGCTTTCGCCAACGACCGCCACGGTGCGCCCGGCGTGAATGTCAAAGCTGACATCGAACAGCACCGGCGTCGTACCGTAGGCCGCATCGATATTCCTTAAGCTGATCACGGGTGTCGCGCCGGCGTCCACCTTCGGCTTCTGGGGCCGCTCGAAACTGCGCACGGCCCAGAGCGACTTGGTGTAATCCTCTTTCGGACGTCAAGCGCGGTCGTCGGTTCGTCGAAAATGATCAGGTCGGGACGGCAGGACATCGCCATCGCGGTCATCGCACGCTGCAACTGGCCGCCCGACACCTGATGCGGATAGCGAAAGCCGATTTCCTCGGGGTTCGGCAGGCGCAGCTTTTCATAAAGCGCCATTCCGTCCGCGATACTTTCCTGCTTGCTCATCACGCCGTGGCGCACGGGCGCTTCGGTATGCTGTTCGATGATCTTGTGCGCAGGGTTGAAAGAGGCCGCCGCCGATTGCGCCACATAGGCGATCCGCTTGCCCAGCAGCGCACGTTTCTTGGCAAGGGGCGCATTCACAAGGTCAACGCCATCGAACTCAACCGTGCCGGATTTGATCCGCACGCCGTCGCGCGTATAGCCCATGGCGGCCAGACCAAGCGTTGATTTGCCCGCACCGGACTCACCGATCAGGCCCAGCACTTCGCCACGGGCCAGCGTCAGGTCCACGCCGTTGATGATCGGGTTCCACTCTTCATCCGACCACCCGTCGAGATAGAGATCACGGATTTTCAGCAGCGGTGGCTTGTTACGGTCGATGGCCATGGATCAATCCTTCAGCCCCGATGATTTGTGCAGCATCCAGTCGACGATGAAATTCACCCCGACCGTCAGCAGTGCGATCGCGCCGGCGGCCAGCAAGGGCGTCACGGCAGCCAGCGGCGCGAACTGCGCGAAATTGATAAAGGGTGCGAGATCACGGACCATCGTGCCCCAGTCCGCCAAGGGCGGCTGGATGCCGACACCCAGAAAGGACAGCGCGGCGATCGTCAGGAACACGAAACAGAACCGCAGCCCGAATTCGGCCAGCAAGGGTGCGGTCGCGTTGGGCAGGACTTCCTTGAAGATCAGGTAGCCCAGACCTTCGCCCCGCAGTTGTGCCGCTTCGACATAGTCCATGACCACGATATTACCGGCAACCGCGCGGGCCAGCCGGAACACGCGGGTGCTGTCGATCACGGCGATGATCAGCACCATGAAGACCGTGAGCGGAATACCCAGACGCGGCGCCCAGACCGCCGCGATCGTCATCAGAAGCAGTGCGAAGATCAGCGACGGAATCGCCATCAGCACATCGACCGCACGGCTCAGCAACTGGTCCAGCCAGCCGCCCAGCGTCGCGGCCAGAAAACCCAGAGTCGCCCCGATCAGGAAGGCAAGGATCGTCGTGATGAACGCAATCCCGACGGTGTTCTGCGCCCCGTAGATCAGGCGACTGAGAATATCCCGCCCGATGGAATCCGTGCCCAGTGGATAGGCGGGGTCACCACCGTTGGCCACATTCCCGCCCGGCAGGATGTTGGCGCTGGCCAGAACCACCTCTTGTCCGTGGGGGGCGATCAGTGGCGCGAAAATCGCAAGAAGGGCATAGATCAGCACGACAAGGATGCCGAATGACGCGGTCAGCGGCATCGACCGGAACATTTTTGTCGACCACGACGTGCCCACGTTCGACCCCAGCAGCCTGAACAGAAAGGCCGCGATGAACGCGATGATCAGCCCCTGTATCGCCCAGCGAAAGAAGGTGACACTCGCGACCGGCACGCCCGCTTCGTTCTCGGTCGGCTGGAAATAGAACCAGATCGTAAAGAGCAGGATCGCGGCCATGAAGACATAACCAAAGGCCACGCTGTAAGGCAGGTCGCGCCAGTATGGTGCATTTCCCGTCGCGGTCTGCATTCCAAACCGCAGAAGCCAGCCGACAACGGCAATCGCGACAAGAGCGATCAGAAGAACGATCCAGATACTCATTTCGGATGCCTCAGACGCGGGTTCGACAGGATCGACAGGATGTCCGCCGTCAGGTTCAACAGGATATAGGCCGCGGCGAAGATCAGGCAGCAGGCCTGCACCACCGGAATGTCACGGTTCTTGACCGCATCCACGAAAAGCTGCCCGATCCCGGGATAAACGAAAACCACCTCGACCACGACGACGCCCGTCACCAGATAGGCGAGGTTCAGGGCGACCACGTTGATGATCGGCGCCAGCGCGTTCGGAAACGCGTGCTTTACGATCACGCGCAGCGGCTTGATGCCTTTCAGCCGCGCCATCTCGATATAGGGCGAGGCCAGAAGGTTGATGATCGCCGCACGGGTCATCCGCATCATATGCGCGGTGACGACCAGCGTCAGCGTCAGCGCGGGCAGCAGCGTCCGGTCCAGCCGTTCCCCAAAGCTCATGCCCGGATAGATGTTCGACAGGCTGGGCAGGATCGGGTTCAGCACCGCCAGAAACAGGATCAGGATATAGGCCATGAAGAACTCGGGCGACGAGATCGAGCTGAGCGTCAGGACGTTCGTCGCCCGGTCAAACAGCGTGTTGCGGTAAAGGGCGGCCAGAATGCCCAGAAACACGGCCAGCGGCACGGCGATGGAAGCGCTCACGCCCGCCAGGAACAGCGTGTTCGACAGGCGCGGCGCGATCTGTTCGGCCACGCCGGTATCGCCCGCACCCCCCATGGCCGACCGAAAGTTGAGCTGCGAGAAACTGGTGCCCAGATCACCTGTCATGATCCCGCCAAGCCACTGGAAATAGCGGATCACCAGCGGCTGATCGAGCCCCAGGTCACGCCGGATCGAGGCGACGGCTTCGGGCGTGGCGCTTTGCCCCAGAATGGATTCAGCGAAATCCCCCGGCAACAAATTCACGGCGACAAAGATCACCACGGACACGACAAGGAGAGTAAGCAAACCCAGTAAAAGTCGCTGGGCGATGATCTTCAAGATAGTTTGCAATGACTTGCGGTCCCTTGGGTTGCCTTAAGCTTAAGGCATTAGACCGCCGAGTAAACCCTAAAGCCCGACAGGTTTGTGCGGCCCGGCCAGCTGGTCCATCACCTGCACCAGTTTGGCACTGATCCCCGGCTCGGACAAAGCGTGGCCGGCGCGGCCCACGAAAGTCATCCGGCTGTCGGGCCATGCCTTGTGCAACCGGTGCGCCGACAGGGGCGGGCAGATCATGTCAAAGCGGCCCTGCACGATGTATCCCGGCGTGTCGGCAAGACGGTGCATGTTGTCCATGATCTGCTGCGTGTCGGACAGGAAACCCTTGTGCTGGAAGTAGTGGTTTTCCAGCCGCGCAAAGGCACGTGCATAGTCTGCGGGGCTATCCCCGGTCAGGCCGTCGCTGTCGATGGATGCCAGCGCGTTTTCCCATGATGCCCACGCACGGGCGTAACGGATCTCTTCCGTGGCGTTCCCGGAAAACAGGCGTTTGTGGTAGGCTCCGATCAGGTCGTCCTGTTCGTCCTCGGGGATGAGGCTGACGAACTTGTCCCACAGCTCTGGCCAGAACCGGCCCGCTCCGCCGCCGTAGAACCAGTCAAGCTCGGGGTCGGTCATCAGGAATACACCGCGCAGCACCAGTGCCGCTGCGCGGTCAGGATGCGCCTGCCCGTAGATCAGCGCCAGCGTCGCCCCCCAGCTTCCGCCAAAGACGATCCACTGGTCGATGCCGAAGGTGTCGCGGATCAGCTCGATATCCGCCACGAGGTGCCATGTCGTGTTGTCCGTCACGCTGGCGTGGGGACGCGACCGCCCGCAACCGCGCTGGTCGAACAGAACGATGCGGTATTGCGCCGGGTCGAAATAGCGCCGCATGGTCGGGCTGCATCCACCACCGGGCCCCCCGTGAAAGACGACAACGGGAATCCCCTCGGGGTTTCCGCATTGCTCGACATAGATGCGGTGGCCGTCGCCCACGTCCAGCATCCGCTGGTCAAAGGGGTCGATGGGCGGATAAAGATGCGCTCCTGCGCGCTTTTGGGTCAAGACCTTGTCCATGAGGGACCTATATAGGGGACGAAGCGGGGATGCCACGCCCGGAACGACGAAAGGATACGCCATGACAGCGCAACCCAAGGTAAACACCGTCGACGACGGCGAAATCGCCAAGTTCGAGGCGATGGCCGCAGAATGGTGGGACCCTTCGGGCAAGTTCAAGCCGCTGCACATGATGAACCCGGTGCGACTTGACTATATCACGTCGCAGATCGCCGGGGAATTCGATCGCGACCTGTCGTCGGACAAGCCCTTTGCGGGGCTGCGCATTCTCGATATCGGCTGCGGAGGCGGGCTTTTGTGCGAACCGATGGCGCGATTGGGCGCAGATGTGGTCGGCGTCGACGCCGCAGCCCGCAACATTCCCGTCGCGGAAATACACGCCCAGCAGTCCGGTCTCGACATCGACTATCGCGTCAACACGGCCGAGGCGATGGCCGAAGACGGAGAGCAGTTCGACGTCGTTTTGAACATGGAAGTCGTCGAACACGTGGCCGACCCGCTGGGCTACCTGACCGCCTGCTGCGACCTTTTG